>CAMJPD010000015.1 GCA_946407765.1 uncultured Lachnospiraceae bacterium | reverse complement strand
ATACAATCTTAATTAACTTTTTCATAATTATTTACCTCTCTTTGCTTTTGATATCTGCATTTCATACCCGCCACTACCATACTGTAATGCTTCGTTTACTCTTGCAAGTGTGGCTGAACTTATGCCTGTTTCTTTAATTATTTCATTGTAATTGTAGCCATTAGATAGCATATTTGCGGCTTTAAATCTTTTGGACATGTCCTTGATTTCCTTTATGGTGCACAGATCCTTAAAAAAGGATATACAATCGCTTTTTTTGTTAATCTTAGCGATTGTCTCAAAAAGAAAATCAGTGTCTTTGTCAAATATGTTATTCATAAACCACCTTTGTAACTAAAGATTTCTTTACTACTTTATCACTTTATCATACTAAAGTCAAGAGGTTTTTTACAAATTTTTAATGAAATATCACATATTTTATTAACACATATTAAAAATTAGCTAGAAAATAGGTAAATTTGCCAAAATATGCTTAGATTTAGGATTAATAATTAAGGCTTTTATTTGTAGTATAATATAAAAAAGGAGAAAATTATGAATCTTGGATTTAATTATTCATATATGTATTATGACTCAAGCTATATTTTTGTTTTTATAGCATTTGTCCTTACTCTTATTGCAAGCGGATATATGAAGCTTGTTTATAGTAGATATGCTAAGGTTGCTGCTAGGTCATCTTATACTCCAGCAGAAGTGGCAAGCATAATACTTAAGGAAAATGGAATTAATGATGTAATGCTTGGAGAAGTTTCAGGAGAGCTTACAGACCATTATATACCATCTAAAAATGTTCTAAATCTTTCTGACTCTACTAGGATGTCAAGATCTATTGCAGCTTATGGTGTCGCAGCTCATGAAGTAGGTCATGCTCTTCAAGATGCACAGAATTTTGCTCCACTTTCACTTTCAATAAAAATTGCACCTATGGTTTCTATGGCATCTAATATTGCAGTTCCTATTATTTTCATAAGCTTAATCTTAGGATATATGCAATTATTTAATATAGGTATAATGGCATTTAGTTTAACTCTTGGATACCAACTTATTACACTCCCTGTTGAATTTGATGCATCTAATAGAGCAATCAGAGAACTTCGTAGATTAAATTTATTAGATGAAGAAGAACTCGCAGGAGTTAAGAAGGTTTTATTTGCTGCAGCTATGACTTATGTTGCTGCTGCTGCCTCAACACTTCTTCAGATACTTAGATTTGTAAGTTTAAGCAGATCTCGCAGAGATTAATGAGAGGTTTCCCTTGTTAGATTTTAAACCTGTAAAATTTGAAGATACAGAAATCTTAAAGAAATATTACTCACAGTGTAATTATGGTGCATCTGAATATTCAGTTGGAACTCAGCTTATGTGGGGTATTAAACATAAGACGCTTTGGGCTGAAACTCATGGTTGTCTCATTTGTAAGGATATCTTCAATAAGAAAACATTTTTCGATTACCCTGTCCCTCTAGGAGATGGAGATGTAGATAGTGCACTTGATGAAATTGATGCTTGGTGTATAGAAAATGAAGTTGTGCCATCATTTTTTTCTGTTCCTAAAGAAGGACAAGATAAATTATTTTCGAGATATAAATATTCTAAAATTAGATCAATTAGAAGTTGGAGTGATTATTTATATGATGCATCTGAGATGGCGAATTTTGCTGGTAGAAAATATTCAGGCCAGAGAAATCATATTAATAAGTTTGTGAAAATGGTCCCTGACTATGAATTTAGAATATTAAATGGTAATGATAAGGAATTAGTAGAAAAGTTTCTAGAAGAATACAGCACGGTGTTTACTAAGTATGACAATCCATTTGCAAGAGAAGAATTATATTATGCTAAAACCTTGCTAAGTGAATTATCTAAGGATTGGTGTAGGTGCGGTGGAATATATTCTAAATCTCTTAATAAGCTCCTTTCTTTTACTCTTACTGAGAAATGTGGTAAGACATTAATAATTCATATAGAAAAGGGATTGTATGAATATAGTGGTGTATATCCAACTATGGTTAGAGAGTGCGCCAAAGTATTTGCTAGCGATTGCGAAGTAATAAATCGAGAAGAAGATGCTAACGATAAGGGACTTAGAACTTCTAAATTACAGTATTTGCCAAGTAGAATTGGTTCTAAGTATGCTATAGAAGCTGAGACTGAACTTGCAGTTAATATTGATGACTCTATTCCAACGATTAATACTGAAAGACTTACACTTGATGGTCTTACTGATGAAGATGCTGCTGAATATCTAGAGCTTTGTAGTGATGCAGAACTTAATAAATATTGGGGATATGAAGATTTAAAGCATATAGATGGAAATGATAAAGCTAGATCGTTAATAAGAGTAGCAAAGGATGACTTTGCAAAAAAGATAGCAATTAATTTTGCTATAAGATTAAATGGCAAGCTTATAGGAGAAGCTGTCCTTCATAATTTTGATGCGAAAGGTAATGCTGAGGTTGGATGCAGAATTAAGAGAGAATATTTTGGTAATGGTTATGGAAGGGAAGCAGTTAATGCAGTTTCTGAATGGGGTTTATATAATGCACTGTTAGATACAATCAAGGCTAAGTGCTATAAAGAAAATTTGCCTTCATATAATATGCTTAAAGACTCAATGATAGAAGCAGGGTCTGATGAGACATATAATTATTTTATTAGAAAAGTATGATATAGGAGAATATGATGCAAGTATTTACAAGATCTAAAAGTCTAAGAAGAATATTGTCGATAGTTTTATTGATTTTTATTAGTGTTACATCAATTAACATAATATATGCTAGTGATAGTAATAATTCATCAATAGAATATATAGATGGCATAACAGGTAAACTTCCAAAACTAGGGAGCATAATTTCTAATTTTACAGTCACAGAGATAGGCGAACTAGATATATTAGATGCAGATACTATAAAATTTGTCCATAAGAAATCAGGCGGAGAACTATTATATATCAAAAATGATGATAATAATTTAGGATTTTCCATAGGCTATGTTACTCCACAAGTAGATGAAACGGATATGAATCATATATTTGAGCATGCAATATTAGCAAGTTCTAAAAAATATAAATCAAAAGATATATTTTTTGATATGCTCAATAAATCTTACAATACATATGTTAACGCAACTACAACTTCAATAAACACCATATATCCTGTAATGAGCCAAAATGAAAACCAATTAATTAAGATGGCAGACGTTTATTTATCATGCATGGTTGACCCAGATGTTATTCATGATGAAAACTTCTTTCGCAGAGAAGCTATAAGATACGAGCTAGAGTCAATTGATTCTGAGTTAGTAATGAAGGGAACAGTATTTAATGAAGATTATGGTTATTCCACTAGCGTTAATAGAAATATGTATCATGCTATAACACATACTTTATTTGGAGACACATATAATGCAAATTGTGTAGGAAGATTATTTGAAAATTACGATAAACTTACATATGAAAAGACTTTGCAAACTTATTATAGAAATTATCATTTTGATAATTCATTAATTGTATTATATGGAGATATGGACTATATTAAGTTTCTTGATTTTCTCGATAAGGAGTATTTAGGTAAGGAAGATAGAAATAATACTAACATTGATATGTATTTTAAAGCTCCAGTACCAGAAGGGCATGAAACAAAAATATGTGACTTGCAAGTGACCAATGATTTTGATCCTACCGAAGCAGATTCAGTATGTTTTGCTGCTGTAACAGACGACTTTGATGCAAAGGATATAGTAGCTTTTAAAGTTTTGTCCAATATCTTGAATAATGCACAATCAAAATTTCAAAAGGAAGTAAGAGATGCTGGTATTCCTGGAATGACTGACGTGGATATCTCTGCAGATGGAATGAAAAAGTTTGTAGCGTTCTCGCTTGATAATACAAAACAAACTCATGCAGGTAGATTTGAAAACATAGTTAAAAATACATTAAAAGACATAGCACAAAATGGAGTAAATCAAGATGAGCTTGAAGGGGTTTTAACGAGCATTAAAATTAATGATGGACTAGTTAGAGAAAATTCAAATGCATTTGTTGATATCTTGTTTGATATTTATCCATATTGGACAACAAGCAAAGGGAAAGTTGATTATTATTCTGATAGAAGACTGGTCCTTAATGAGTTAGAAAAGGATAAAGAACAAAAGCTTATAAAGTATGTTGCCCATAAAGTTTTAAATTCCGCAAGAACTTCCCTCATTGTAGGTGTACCAAAACCAGGCCTATCTGAAGAAGCAGACAAGAAAAGAGAAGAGTACCTAAGTAAAATCTTGGACAAGATGAGTGATGAAAATAAAAAACTTATGGTTGAGGCAACAAAAGTATATAAAGAATGGGAAGAAAAAGAACTTACAAATAGTAGCTTTACTATTCATCCTGATGAAATAGAAGATTATCACTTTGATAGAAAGTTTACTAGAGAGTTTAAATCAGATAAATTAGTATATACTAAACAAGTTAATGGGCATGATATCGCAGGCATTGAATTTATATTTGATATTTCTAATCTAAATCCAGAAGATGGATATTATTATTCATTGCTTAAGATGCTCCTTGGAAATATTCCTACATTTGACCATGAAGAAGATGCCTTATCAGTTCTTAAGAATAAATATCTATTTTCTCTTGATGCATCTAATATGTTCTATGAGGAGACATCTAAGAATTTAAATCATCCATCTATGGGACTTTCATTCTTTACTCTATCTGAGAATATAGATAAGAGCTTAGATTGCTTGTATGAGATAATATATAAATCAGACTATAGTATCACGCCAAAAATAACAAAATATCTGGATATGATGTCTCCAAATTATAACCTTGGACAATATGGTAGTGGTAGTTTAATTGCAGAAGAATTTGCTATGGCAGGCTTTAGATATGATAGGGCAATGAATGCAAAATTGGAGGACCAAGGCTTTTATGACTTCCTCGTTACAATTAATGAAAAACTAAAGAATGACAAATCTTTTAGTGAACAATTTGTAACTAAGATGAGGTCTATAATTACAGCTGTTTTTAATCCTGAGAATATGGTTATTTCCATTATAGCTGATGAGAAGAATATAGACGAGCTTAAGGATAAAATTGTAGATTTTGCAGATAAAAGATTGCTTCCTTATGAAGAAAATCTTGATGAAGAAATACCTCTTTATCAAGGCGGTCTTGATCTTCATGACCAAAGAGTTGAACTATGGAAAGAATATATAAAACTACCAGATAATATAGGAATTATAACAGCATCGCCAAATCAACACATAAGAGTAAAGTCTGTTATTAAAAATGATAATATATCTTATGCTAAGACAGTTCCATTCGTATATGCTTTATCAGATAAATATATAATTCCTAAAATCAGATTTTCTGGAACTGCATATTCTGCAGGTGCGAGGTCTAGTTGTAATGGAAATATTCTAACAATATATTCTTACTCTGACACAGAAGGCAAGAATACAATAGACATTATTAAGAATTCCGACACAGCACTTGATAAGGCAGATATTACAAAAGAAGACTTAGACGGATATATACTTGGTGCAATTGGAGGTGAGATTTCTCCTGAAGGTAAATTTACTGGCGCACTTGCATCAATTCATAGAGATTTAAGAGGTATGAACCTTGATGAGTATGAAAAAGAAATAAATGAAATAAAACAAACAACTATGTCCGATAAAGAGAATGCAATCAAGAATATAAAAGAAGCGCTCTCTAATATGCATATATGCATCCTTGGATCTAATAAAAAAGTAAATGAAGCAGGCAGTATGTTAGATACGATATATGACTGGACAAACAGTGGTACAGATAGTGAATAGAAAAATTGATAATTTGATAATAAAAAAGGCATCTACATAGTAGATGCCTTTTTGTATTAATAATACTAATTATGATTTTGTTTTATTCTTAATTGTATATAATCCGACAATCATAACTACAATACCAACTATAAGAGGTATTATAGGATTTCTCACTATGCCCGCAACGATATAACATATAAGCGATACAACGGCAACAAATATTGCGTATGATAATTGTGTAGATACATGTAATAAGTGTTCACATTGAGCGCCGGCACTTGACATAATAGTTGTATCTGATATAGGTGAACAGTGATCACCGAATACAGAACCTGCCATAGCAGCTGATATACCAATAATCATAAGTACAGGATCAATTGCATTAAGTATATATACAACTATAGGAATAAGTATTCCAAATGTTCCCCAGCTTGTTCCAGTTGCAAATGAGATGCCAGCACCAAGTAAGAAGATGATTGCTGGAAGAAGTGTTGAAAAGCTTGCAACATTACTTCTTACAATTGTATCTATGAATGTCTTGGCTTCAAGATTATCTATCATAGCTTTGAGTGTCCAAGCAAATGTTAATATAAGTATAGCTGGTACCATGTTCTTGAAACCTTCTACAAGGCTTGACATAATATCTGCAAATGATAAAACTCTCTTTATTGTGTAATATATGATAGTAAGTATTAATGCAAGTACAGAACCAAGTGCAAGACCTACAGATGCATCTGCATTTGAGAATGCAACAACAAAGTTTCCAAATGCTTCTTCACCTTCAGTATAAAAACCACCACTATATATAAGACCTACTACGCAAAGTGCAACTAATGCAATTATAGGAATTACTAGATCTATTACTTTTCCAGGTCCAAGAATTTTTTCTTCATTATATGCTGTTTCTTTATTAACAACTTGTTGACCAAAGAAGAGGTTGCCGCCTTCTGCAGCATCTTCGCATTGTTTCATCTTGCCAAAATTAATTCCAAGTATAGTAGTAACTACGATGAATACCATTGTAAGTATTGCATAATAGTTGTATGGAATTGCTTTAATGAATAATGAGAGGCCATCTTCATTTTCAACAAATCCACTAACAGCTGCTGCCCATGAGCTAATTGGAGCAATAATACAAACTGGAGCAGCAGTTGCATCAATGATATATGCAAGTTTTGCTCTTGAAACTTTGTATTTATCTGTTACAGGTCTCATAACGCTACCTACTGTAAGGCAGTTGAAATAGTCATCAACAAATATTAAAACTCCAAAAAACCATGTAGCAAGAAGAGCGCCTGTTTTTGTTTTGATATTTTTAGCAGCCCACTCTCCAAATGCTTTTGAGCCACCACTCTTATTTAAGAGTGCAACTACTGTACCAAGCACAACTAGGAATATAAGTATTCCTACATTGTAAGAGTCAGATAAAACACTTACGAATCCACCCTTTACAACAGTTTCAAATGCAGCAACAGGATTGAATCCAGTAAAGAACAAAGCACCCATGATGATGCCAAGGAATAAAGAAGAGTAAACTTCTTTAGTAATGAGCGCAAGTACAATTGCGACTACGGCTGGTACTAATGACCAGAAAGTTCCTACGAAAGTCATATTTCCTCCTTAAAATAATGGGAGAGTGGCTTCACTTTATAAAAAAAGTGTTAATTGTGGCTTCACAATTAACACTAAATTAAATAAGTGAAAATTTATGATAGCCCTCCGTGAATAATCACGACAGTGTAGATGATATTCTCATCTACCCCATAAGTATAAAGTGCCCCTTATACTTATTCGGCGAATTGACCTTAGGCTTAGGATGCCTCCTTAATGTTAAGCCTTAATTCTTTCCGCGCCTCTACCTATTAATAATGTGAAGATACTACCAAAATTAGCTATCAATGTCAATAGCAAATTTAAAAATTATAAAGATTTGCCTTCTTATAAATGATATAATCTATATATTAAATTGTAAGGAATTCCAATGCATAAGTATTACATATACATATTAAGATGTAAGGAAAATGAATTATATACAGGCATAACTACAGATGTAGTAAAGAGATTTGAGGAACATAAAGCTGGCAAAGGTGCTAAATATACAAAGTCTCATACGCCTATAGGGATAGAAGCTATATGGGAAACAAACGATAAAGGAAAAGCTCTAAAATTAGAATTCAGAATCAAACAACTTATTAAAGAAGAAAAGGAAGAATTAATAAAAGATAACTCAAAACTTAAGTTATATTTTAAGGGCATACTAGACCTAAGATCATATAGAAGGAAGAAATAAAAAAACGATTGCAGTAGCAATCGTTTTTAATCATAAATAAACTAATAATTAGAATATTGACCCTCTAATTCCATATTCAAGTTTAACTGTAATAGATGCGGTCTTATCTCTTGATGAGGTATCAAGATATCCATCGTATCCATAAGATGAAGTTCCAGAATTCTTAGCAGTGATTTGGAATACTCCTAATCTAGAAGATTTGAGACTACTAAGTAAAGCTCCTGATTGCTTAGCCATAATATTAATTCTTTCCTTGGCATTTTGTGTAGCTTTTTCAATTAAATCAAGCTTTACGCTATCAAGAGTTGTGCAATAGTATTCAGGTGCATCTGATGTAAATTCAACTCCTGATTCAAGTAATGAAGAAATATCTCTTGATATCTTCTCAATTTTATCTATATCTTTAGATGTGATTTTAACTGATTGATTTAATGTATAACCAGTTACTTCTGTAGAAATAAAGTTACCATTCTTATCATAGTTGTAATATTTATTCTCTGTAATGTTAACAGAATCGAAAATTACTTCATCATCTGTAATTTTGTTATCTGATAGATATTTTCTTACAGTTTCGCTATCTTTTTTAATTTTTTCATATGCCTTAGCTGATGTAGAATCCACTGCAGAAAAGCGACCATTCCAGACAATTAAATCTGATTCAAAATCTACACTTGCAGAACCTGTAGCAGATATAGTATTGCCAATAGATTTCTTAGAATAGATATAGCCGCATACAGCAATACCCATAGAAAGAATGATAGCAAGACTTATAAAAATTGATTGAATTACACTTTTTTCTCTGTTCATAATATACCTCTTAAAAAATTTCTAGATTATTATATCATATAAGATAATCAATATCAAATTTATATGATATAATCAATACCAATAAGAGGTTTAGAATGAGTTTTATAAGTAAGTTAGAATATAAATATGGAAAGTATGCAATACCAAATTTAAACATATATTTATGTATTGTTCATATAATTGGATTATTAATCCAGATGACATCACCTTTCTTCTATTATAGATATTTATCACTCAGGTCTTTATATTTAATGAGTGGGCAAGTGTGGAGAATTTTTACTTTTCTCTTTTATCCTCCAAGCGGTGGAAGCTTTGTTCTAATTTCTGCACTTATTATTTATGTTTATTATTCTCTTTCTACTTCACTTATATATGTATGGGGGAATTTTAGATTTAATTTATATTTTTTAACTGGAATATTGGGACATGTTCTTGCTTGTGTGATCCTTGGTTTACTTAAAATTGATACTATTATATCACCTTCATATTTAATGTTTTCAATATTTATTGCATATAGTTTCACATTTGGTGATTCACTGTTCCTTTTATTCTTCTTCATACCAATAAAAGCAAAATATCTCGCCCTATTTGAAATAGCATTATACATCTATATGTTTATTGGATCTGGATTTGCAACAAGAATTTCTATTGTGGCAAGTCTTCTTAATTTATTGATATTTTTTTATTTGATATATAAAGATAAGTATGGAAAGTTTTCAAACTTCTTACTTAGTATAAAAGTAGAAGCAAATAAATTAGTAAATGATATAAAAAGATTGTTTACAGGTGGGAGATAATTTTATCTAGGTGATGGAGTTAGAACAACATTTGGACTGCTATATATAACGCCACTATCTTCATCTTCGTTAAGTATAGGAATGTCAGGTATGATAACGTTTTGTAGAGCACTAGAAAAATATAGATCATCAGTAACTAGACCATAATAAGTATCAGGTATATTAATTAATCCTAAATCAGTATGTAGCCCGCAAGTTTGCTTAGGCTCAGTTCCTTTTATAAATTGCTCTTTATATATGCAATCGCCTCTTAAATCAAGGTGGCAGCCAGATGATGGAAGTAGGCCAGATTTTCTACAAACTTCCACTTGGATTATATTATCAGGCTTTGTAAAAGAAGTATTTTTAATAGTTCTGTGTATCTCAGTCATAATTTTACGCCATATGTTTTTATGGAATTTTGTTCCGCCATTATCGTCAGCAGTACTTTCTTCATCATCACCATTTAGCTTTTGGTTTTCATCGCAACCACCCCATATACCTGCAGTATAAAAAGGCGTGTAACCAATAAACCATACATCATTGTTAGAAGAAGTTGTTCCTGATTTTCCTGCTATAGCCATTCCTTTAAATGATGAACGAGTAGAAGTTGAATTAACTCTTAAAGTTCCGGCATAAGCATATGATTCTTTAAGAGAGTCAGCCATTGCATCAGTTAATAGATAAGCATTTTCTTCAGAAAGAACTCTCTTATTATCCGGTGTTGTAAGATCAACTAGAACTTTACCATTCGAATCGGTGATTTTTGTAAATAATCTTGGTTCATTATAAAGGCCACCATTTGCAATTGTTGCAAATGCATTTGTTAATTCAATATTTGATACACCATCAGTTAGACCTCCAAGAGCAGTTGCAGGATTATAATCGTTCTCAGTAAGTGTTGTTATTCCAAGTCTTCTTGCAAATTCAACTCCTGATTCAGGTGTTACAGTTTCCATAATACATCTAAGAGCAATAATATTTAGAGAATAAACTATACCTGCTCTTATGTTTTGAAATCCGAGAAAGCCTCCACTGTACCAGTTCTTAAATATTTTATCTCTGAATGAATATTCGCTATCATAATAAGTACTTGCAAGTGTCTGACCATATTCTTCGAGAGCTGGGGCAAATGCTGACAGAACCTTGAACGTTGATCCCGGCTGACGCAAGGTTCCTGTAGCTCTATTAAGAGATCTTGATACTAACTTTTCTCCCCTTCCTCCGCTGAGTGCATGAACCTGACCGGTTTTATGGTCCATGAGAACAAAACTTGCTTGAGGTTGTAATACTAGATTAGTTGTTTCTCCAAGTATAGTATCATCTTCTTTGGTTATTGTAGCTTTATACTCATTTATATATCTTTGGGCACTCTCCTTAGATAAGAAAAGACCATTAAATTTTTTACTAGATAATCTACTAGCCACATATCTTTGTAGATGGTGTTCATTAAAATGTTCATCTTTTCCATCTGCATGGTGAAGTGAATACCTCCATGTAGCAGAATATTTTGCAGCAGAATAATTACTTTCATCATTTACTTGCTCATCTACTATACTTTGAAGGTCTATATCAATAGTAGAGTGGATAGTAAGACCTCCAGAATAGAGCATATTCTTAGCTAGTGATTCAGAATAACCTAATTTACTTGTGAAAAACTCTAACACATTGTCAATTAGTGCATCAGTAAAATATGAATATGGAACATTGTTAGTATATGAAAGCTGAGTATTTACATTTTTAATTTGAGAATATATATCTTCTTTAAGACATTCATCGTATTGCTGTCTTGTAATATAGCCAAGAGACAGCATATTTTTGAGGACAGTTCGCCTTCTTTTGTCATTTTCTTCTGGCCTCGTTATAGGATTAAATCTTGTTGGATTTTTTGTGATTCCTGCAATTACTGCACATTCATTTAAAGTTAAATCTTTTACTTCTTTATCAAAATATCTTTTTGCAGCAGTCTTAATTCCTAAAGTGTTAGCGCCAAGGTTTATAATATTTAAGTAGTCAGTAAGGATACCTTCTTTAATTTCTTTTTTAGACATTTGATCTTGTGATTCATAAAGGAGTGCAATATATTGTTCTTGGATTTTTCTGACATACTTATCAAGTCCTTTTTCCTTTTGTGCTCCATTGAATATTGAGTTCTTAATAAGTTGCTGAGTTATTGTTGAACCACCACCAAGGGAAGAGTCTGAGGACAGAACACCCACAATTGCACGAATAACTGATTTTATATCAACACCTGAATGTTCCCAGAATCTTTCATCTTCAATTGCAACGAAAGCGTTAATTAAATTTTCAGGTAGGTCAGAAAATTTTACAGGTTCTCTGTTTGATCCTTCTTTAATTAGTGTCTCATATAAATTACCTTCTCTATCTAATATTTTTGTTGAATAACTTGTAGGGCCAAGGTGGAATGATGTAATAGGAGGTGTATTGTCTAGTATTCCCTTAATACATCCTGCTGCAAAAAATCCACCAAGCGCAGCAAGAAATATAAGAAAGAAAATTAAATTTCTGACTGTAAATAAAAGTGAGCGTAGTATCTTAAAACTTAATTTGGATTCCTTTGCCCTTGTTACCTTCTTTCGAGTATTAGAATAAGAGGTTTTTCTATTAGATGATTCAAAACCATTATAATTATCAAAAAATGAATTTCTATCATTAATCACAAGCCGTATTATAGCAAATATGGTTATTTTTTTCAAAAGTACGCTGACAAATAAGGCCTAATGGCAATTTTACATTGACAGTAAAGTCAAAAAGTAGTATATTTTTTTGATATTTTAAAAGGAGAACGATTATGAAAAAGATTCTTAGTTTCTTTGTAGGAATTTCACTCATTGTTAGCTTAGCCGCATGTGGTGGCGCAGGTAATACTCAAACTGCTTCAAGTAATAGCTCTAGTGGCGCAGCCTCAGGAACATCTACTTATAAGATCGGTGGTATAGGACCAATTACTGGCGGTGCTGCAATTTATGGACAAGCAGTTCAGAGAGGCATTCAAATTGCTGTTGATGAAATTAATGCAAATGGCGGAATTAATGGAAGTAAAATAGAATTTAGATTTGAAGATGATGAGCATGATGCAGAAAAAGCAGTTAATGCTTATAACGTATTAAAAGGCTGGGGAATGCAAATATTAATTGGAACAGTTACTTCTTCTCCTTGTATTCAAGTTGCTGCAGAAACTTCAGCAGATAATTTATTTCAAATTACACCATCTGGTTCAGCAGTAGAGTGTGTAGAAAATGATACAGTATTTAGAGTTTGTTTCTCAGATCCAGACCAAGGTGCTGCATCTGCAAAATATATTAATGATAAAAAGCTTGCTACTAAAGTAGGCGTAATATATGACTCTTCAGATGTTTACTCAACTGGAGTAAGAGAAAAGTTTGCTGAAGAAGCTAAGAAATGTGATTTTGAAATAGTTGAAACAACAGAATTCACAGCTGATACAAAAACTGACTTTACAACACAATTACAGAAATTAAAATCAGCTGGTGCTGAACTTGTATTTATGCCATTCTATTATAGTGAAGCTGCTATAGTTCTTACTCAAGCTAACACTATGGATTATAAGCCTATCTTCTTTGGTGTTGACGGTTTAGATGGTATATTAACTGTTGAAAATTTTGATATTAAACTTGCAGAAGACGTTATGCTTCTTACACCATTTATAGCAGATTCTGATGATCAATTAACAAAGAATTTTGTTAACACATATAAGAGACTATATAAGGAAGTTCCTAATCAATTTGCAGCAGATGCATATGATGCAGCATATATAGTTAAGGCAGCTCTTGAAGATGCAGGTGCAAATCCTAATATGTCTTATTCTGAGTTATGTGATGTTCTTAAGGAGTCTATGCTTAATATAAAAGTTAATGGTCTTACAGGAGAGAATATGACATGGAACGAATCAGGTGAACCTAACAAGGATCCAAAGGCAGTCATTATTAAGAACGGAGCATATGTAGGCGCTTAATTTTGGTTTTGAATAATTGACATAAATTTTACAATATACTATAATTTCAAAATGAAAATAGCGGGTGATAAACTCGCTATTTTTGAAAATAGGAGTTTTGCGTAAGGGATGGCATTTTTTTCTTATTTGATAAGTGGATTATCGCTTGGAGCTATATATGCAATTATAGCTCTAGGTTATACTATGGTTTATGGCATTGCTAAGATGCTTAATTTTGCTCACGGCGATGTAATCATGGTAGGTGGATATATAGCTTTTACTTGTAGCATATCTTTAGGAGTAAATCCTTATATAGCAACTATAATTTCTGCTCTTGGCTGTATGGTTCTTGGAGTCCTCGTAGAGAGAATTGCATATAGACCACTTAGAGGAGCTCAGTCTCTATCTGTACTTATTACTGCCATAGGCGTTTCTTATTTTCTTCAAAATGTCGCATTATTAATTTTTGGGGCAAATACAAAAAGTTTTACTTCTATCATAAATATGCCACCACTCAAATTATTTAATGGAGAGCTCACTATTACAGCAGAAGCTATTGTTACTATTATAGTTTGCCTTGTAGTTATGGCACTCCTTACACTATTTGTTAATAAGACAAGACTTGGATGGGCTATGATGGCCGTATCAGAAGATAAAGGTGCTGCAACACTTATGGGTATTAATTCAAATGCTACTATAGGATTAACATTTGCCATAGGCTCTTTCCTTGCTGGTATTGCAGGAGTTTTACTATGCAGTAGTTATCCAACACTTACGCCAACTACAGGAGCAATGCCAGGTATTAAAGCCTTCGTTGCAGCAGTTCTTGGAGGCATAGGATCTATACCAGGAGCTTGCATAGGAGGATTCTTGCTTGGTATATTAGAAAACCTAAGTAAAGCATATATATCTTCTCAATTATCAGATGCTATAGTATTCTCAGTTTTAATTATAGTTTTGCTTATAAGACCAACGGGGCTTATGGGTAAGAAGCAGATAGAAAAGGTTTAATATGGAACAGATTAGAAATATCAAGAACAAACAATTTATATATAGTTTATCTACAGCTCTTATGGTTATAGTTGGATATGCCATTATGCAGTCAGTAATTAATGCAAATCTTGCATCACCTCTAATAAAGGGCCTTATGGTTCCATTATGCATATATTCAATATTAGCAATATCTCTTAATTTAGTTGTTGGTATATCAGGGGAATTGTCTCTAGGTCATGCAGGTTTTATGTGTATAGGAGCATTTGCCAGCTGTATATTCACTAGGTATATGAAGTGGCTAGGGAATGAAAGTTTATTGATATTTATTATTGCAATTTTGATAGGAGCTGTTGCAGCAGGACTTGCAGGATTCCTAATTGGTATTCCGGTTTTAAGACTTAGAGGAGACTATCTTGCAATTGTTACACTAGCTTTTGGAGAGATCATTAAGAATGTAATTAATGCAATATATCTTGGAGTGGACAGCACAGGATTTAAATTCTCTATGAAGGATTCACTAGACTTAAATCTTGGAGAAGGCGGCATTGTTATTATAAAGGGAGCTCAAGGTATAACCAACGCACCAAGGTATTCAACCTTTCTTATAGGCGCGATCATACTTCTCATATGCGTTGTAATACTTAATAATTTTATCAACTCATATTATGGTCGTAATATCATGGCTATACGTGATAATAGGATTGCAGCAGAAAGTATAGGACTTAATGCAAGTAGATATAAGTTACTTGCATTCACCATTGGTTCTGCAATGGCAGGAGTAGCAGGCGTTTTATATGCTCATAATCTTAATACACTTGCAGCACTTCCTAAGAATTTTGGATACAATATGTCTATAACAATTCTTGTATTTGTAGTTCTTGGAGGTATGGGAAATATTAGAGGCTCAATTATTTCAGCAGTGATATTAACAGTTCTTCCAGAATTTTTAAGAGAGTTTAGCAATTACAGAATGCTTGTTTATTCTATACTACTTGTAACACTTATGATTTTTTCAAACGCACCAGCCCTTAAGGATTTTAGAGAAAACTTATTATCTAAGATTAACTTTGGTAAGAATAAAAAATTGATTAATAAAGAGTAAATTATGTCTAACATAGAACAAAATAAAAATATCCTAGAAGTAACAAGTCTTGCAATATCATTCGGTGGACTTAATGCCGTTGATAATTTTTCGCTTAGCATAAAAAATAAAGAACTCTATGGACTTATCGGTCCAAACGGTGCAGGTAAGACTACTGTATTTAATCTCCTTACAGGAGTGTATAGGCCTGACCAAGGTGAAATATTATTGGATGGAGAAAATCTTGTTGGGAAGTCAGTAGAAGAAATTAATAAGACAGGCATAGCAAGAACTTTTCAAAATATAAGACTTTTTAATAGACTTACGGTTTTGGAAAATGTAAAGGTAGGATTTAATGCTTTTAATAAGTATAACTTGCTTGACGCAGTCCTAGCCCTTCCTAATAAGAAGAAAGTAGAAGAAGAGTCTAATGGAGAAGCAATGGAACTTCTTAAAGTGTTTAACCTTCAAGATGAGGCTCACCTTCTTGCTGGAAATTTATCTTATGGCGAGCAGAGAAAGCTTGAAATTGCAAGAGCACTTGCAACAAAACCAAAATTATTATTACTTGATGAGCCTGCAGCTGGTATGAATTCTAATGAAACAATGGATTTGATGAATACAATTAGATTTGTTCGCGACAAATTTAATGTAACAATTTTGCTTATAGAACATGATATGAAACTTGTATCAGGAATATGTGAAAGACTTACAGTTCTTAATTTTGGAAGAGTTTTAAAACAAGGCATAACTAATGATGTCCTTAATGACCCAGAAGTTATTAAGGCCTATTTAGGCGATTAATATAGAGGTAGATTATGCTAGAAGTAAAAAATTTAAATGTATATTATGGAATGATACATGCAATAAAGGATGTTAGTTTTTCTGTTAAAAAAGGAGAAATTGTATCTTTAATTGGTGCTAACGGAGCAGGAAAGACAACAATACTTCAGACTGTATCTGGACTTATAAAACCAAAATCAGGTGAAATAATATACAATGGGGAAAATATAGTTAAGATTAGTGGACATAAATTAGTTAGCAAGGGACTAGCTCATGTTCCAGAAGGAAGAAGAATATTTGCAGAGCTTTCAGTAATACAAAATTTAAAACTTGGCGCCTATACTCGTCGCTCTAATTTTGAAATAGATGAGACGCTTAAGAATATATTTAATAAATTTCCAAGACTTGCAGAAAGAAAAAATCAACTTGCAGGAACATTATCAGGTGGCGAGCAACAAATGCTAGCGATGGGCAGGGCTCTTATGTCTCACCCTAGTCTTATACTCATGGATGAACCTTCTATGGGATTGTCACCAATATATGTTAATAAAATATTTGAAATAATTAAAGAAATAAACAATGACGGAACTACGATATTACTTGTAGAGCAGAATGCTAAGAAAGCTATGTCTATTGCAGACAAAGTTTATGTATTAGAGACAGGAAATATAGTAAGAAGTGGAAATGCATCAGAACTTATAAATGATGAAGCAATCAAAAAAGCATATTTGGGAGAATAATTATTATGAAAGTCATGTAAATCACATGACTTTTTAATAGCAAATTGGACAAAATGTCCAAATAAAATTGGACTACATGTCCAGAAAATATCCCAAACTATTTGTTATAATATAGCTATATACAGGAGGAATAAAATATGGCAAGCAAAGTAAGCAAAGACCCAGTTGAATTAAAAACAACTAAGGAAGAAAAATTGAAAGCATTAGATGGAGCTCTTGCACGTATTGAAAAACAATACGGTAGAGGTTCAATAATGAAGTTAGGAGATAATTCAACTAAACTCAACATTGAAACAATTCCTACAGGAAGTATGTCTCTTGATATTGCTTTAGGACTTGGTGGTATTCCAAAAGGTCGTATCATAGAAATCTATGGACCAGAAAGTTCAGGTAAGACTACAGTATCTCTTCATATGATTGCTGAAGCACAGAAGAAAGATGGCATTGCTGCATTTATTGATGCAGAGCATGCACTTGATCCAGTTTATGCCAAGAATATTGGAGTAGACATAGATAATCTTTACATATCTCAACCAGATAGTGGTGAACAAGCATTAGAAATTTGTGAAACTATGGTTCGCTCTGGCGCAGTTGATCTTGTTGTAATAGACTCTGTTGCAGCACTTGTTCCAAAATCAGAAATTGATGGCGATATGGGTGATGCATCAATGGGTGTTCAAGCAAGACTTATGTCACAGGCACTTAGAAAACTCACAGCAATAATCTCTAAATCTAATTGCACAGTAATATTTATCAACCAACTTCGTGAAAAAATTGGTGTTATGTTCGGTAATCCAGAAACAACTACAGGTGGACGTGCACTTAAATTCTATTCAACAATTAGACTTGATGTTAGAAGAGTAGAGTCACTTAAGTCAGGTGGTGAAGTAATAGGAAACCATGTTCGCGTTAAAGTTGTTAAGAACAAAATCGCACCTCCATTTAAAGAAGCAGAATTTGATATTATCTTTGGTGAGGGCATTTCTAAGATAGGTGATCTACTTAATGTTGCAGTTGATAAGTACAACATAGTAGAAAAATCTGGCTCATGGTTCTCATACAACGGCAATAAGATTGCACAAGGAAGAGAAGCAGCTATTGCATACTTTAAGGAACATCCAGATCTTTTTGATGAATTAGAAAACAAAGTTCGAGAAACATTCATGAAAGAACAATCTAAGAATATCGTAGAAAATGAAGAGATTGAAGATTCATATGATGACGACGATGATGACTATGATGATGACGATGAAGCATAAATTTAATGGGTGACTTTACTAATAAAAGTAAATACAATTTAGATCCAGCTAATCTCAGTAGCCATGAAAAACTCCTTGCCTCTGCTAAGGAGTTTTCATTATTTTTATTACAGTTGCACCAAAGAACAGAATCTCAGCTTCGTAAGAAACTAGAAGGGAAGAAATACTATACTGAAGATGTAATTGATGAATGCATAAGAGATCTTAAAAAGTATTCTTATATAGATGATGATGCATACTGTGCAAGGTTCATAGAACTTAATAAAAATTCTAAGTCATATAGAACTATGAGACTTAAACTATTTCAGAAGGGCATATCTAATGAACTTCTAGATAAGTATTTTAATTCTAAAGATGCAGATTCAGTTATAGAAAAGGAGAAGACTGAAATAGAAACTGCAAAAAAGCTCCTTACTAAGAAGGTCGGCGACCTATCAACAATTAAGGATATGGAATTTAAGGAAAAGTCCAAATTATTTGGTTTTCTTGCTCGCAAGGGATTTTCATATGATGTGATTGAGAGATTAATTAAGTAATAATATATATTAATTAATCAATTTTGTTAAATTAATATCTCATATGATAAAATAGTCATATATAGGAATATATATGACTATTTTAGTATGTGGCTATATCGGTTCAGGAAAATCTACCGTTATAGAGCAAATTGTAAACAAATTAAATAATTCTGCACTTATTAAAAATACTAAAGCTAGAGTATTTGTTTTTAATTGTGATGAAATTGCAAAAAGCTTATACACAGAAAAAAGATTTAAGAAACTTCTTGTGCGTGATAGCTATTTTAAGACTAAGGATATATTTGATGGAGATTATGTCTCGCAAGATAGAATTATGGAATATTTTTTCAATTCAGATTTTAGACATAGATTTGAGCAGATAGTTCATGATATAGTATTTGAATATATAAAGTATGGAATAAAGGCAAATGGATTAAATTCTATCAATATAATAGAAACTGCTCTTCCAAGTTATAAAATTTGTTTTGATGTAGACTTAAGTGTATGGGTGTGGAGAGATTATGATTTGAGATATGGCATACTTAGAACTACAAGAAATTATTCACTAGATAAATTCGAGAGAATAAATTCTATACAAGAGCCTTATGAGAAAAGGTATAGAAAGTGTGATATAATTTTAGAAAATAATGGAAGTAAAGAAGATTTTAAGAAGTGTCTGGATATGATAAAAATATAAGATTTGTTTCTTTATCTAGTGGTAGTAGTGGCAATTGTTTTCTAATATCATACAATGGAACTAATATACTTATAGATGTTGGTATCCCATATAAGAAAATAGAAGAATGTCTTAGAAATTTTGGCTTAAGGTTTGATGATATAAATGCAATATTTTTGACTCATTCACATATAGACCATATAAGAGCAATTAAACAATGTGCTAAAATCAATAAGATTGACATTTACGGACTTAAAGATACGCTTCAATATATAATAAATACTTATGATATAACAGAAGATTATGAAGATTTATTTCATATTATATATGGGAGTGAAGTTATTACATTAGATAATGGATTTGATGTAGAGCCGATTTCATCTTACCATGATGTACCCTCAGTATGTTACCAAATTACAGTAGGAGATATTAATCTAGCAATAGTTACTGACCTTGGATGCTTTACTAAAAAAATGCTATCAAGATTTAACAAACTTGATATTCTAGTAATAGAAGCTAATTATAATGATGATATGCTTGATGAAAGTACAAAGTATCCAGAAATGTTGAAGCGCAGAATTAGAGGCGGTGATGGACATCTGTCCAACAAAGAGTGTGCAGAGTTTATAAAGGAAGTATATAGTGATAGATTAAAGAAAGTTTTCCTTGCCCACTTAAGTATAGAAACCAATACTCCATCTCTTGCCCAGACAGAAGTAATAAATAATTTAAATTTATTACTTGATAAGCATAATGGTGAAATACCAGATATAAATGTTTTAGATAGATTTGAAATCACAGAGATTTATAAGGGAGAAAATTAATGAAACTTGGTATAGTAGGCTTACCTAATGTAGGCAAATCAACATTATTTAATTCAATAACAAAAGCAGGAGCACAGTGTGCCAATTATCCGTTCTGTACTATAGAGCCAAATGTTGGAGTTGTTCCAGTCCCAGATGAAAGACTAGAAAAACTTGCAGCATTATATAACAGTGAAAAGGTTACACCTGCAGTAATAGAGTTCGTAGACATAGCAGGACTTGTTAAAGGTGCAAGTAAGGGTGAAGGTCTCGGAAATAAATTCCTTGCCAATATAAGAGAAACTGATGCAATAATTCATGTTGTGCGTTGTTTTGATGATGATAATATAATTCATGTGGATGGCTCTGTTGATCCTATACGTGATATAGAAGTAATAAATTTAGAACTTATATTTGCTGATATAGAGACAGTAGATAATAGACTTTCTAAAGTTAAAAAATTAATGAATAATGATAGATCTGCTAAGCAAGAATATGAAGTATTAGATAGATTAAAAAAACATCTTGAAGATGGAAAGCTTGCAATAACATTTGAGTGTGATAATGAAGATGAGGAAGCTTTTGTTGAAGCTTTAGGTCTTCTTACAAGGAAGGCTGTAATATTTGCTGCAAATGTTGCTGAAAGTGATATTGCAGATGATGGAGCAAGTAACCAATATGTAGCTAAGGTAAAGGAATATGCTAAGAGTACTGGAAGCGAAGTTTTCTGTTTATGTGCCAAGGTTGAAGAAGATATAAGTGGACTTGAAGATAGTGAGAAGAAAGAATTTCTTGATGCTCTTGGTCTTAAAGAGTCTGGACTGGATAAATTAATTAAAGCAAGTTATAAACTTCTTAATTTAATGTCTTATCTTACAGCAGGTGAGAAGGAAACTCGTGCATGGACTATTAAAATTGGAACTAAGGCACCACAAGCTGCAGGAAAGATACATACTGATTTTGAGAAAGGATTTATAAAAGCAGAAGTTGTAAATTATAAAGATCTCCTTGAGTGTGGTTCTCTATCTAAGGCCAAGGAAAAAGGAATTGTTAGAATAGAAGGAAAGGACTACGTAATGCAAGATGGAGATGTTGTTTTATTTAGATTTAATGTCTAATAGGTAATAAAT
>CAMJPD010000014.1 GCA_946407765.1 uncultured Lachnospiraceae bacterium | reverse complement strand
TTGATGATTAACTGTAGCCTCACCTCCTACTGCATTCTCAGGATTTGAGCCTGCACCACTAGATGCAGCAGTCGTTTTGCTACTACATGAAATACACGTAAATGTAATAGCGAGAATCATTAAAAAACTTAATAATTTTTTCATAAAAAGTACCCCTTTTTTATAAATTTATATTTAATTACCAAAAGTACAATTAGGGAAGTGACATATTTTACATCCTTTACATAGGCCGCCATAACCTAAAGATGCAAAATCCTTTTTTTCTACTTTAACCCTAGCAAGTAATTTTGGTAAGAAAACATCAAAAACTGTATTTGCTGAATACATTACGCAACCAGGAAGTCCAACAATTGGAGTATCGTCATCAAAATAAGAGAGCATAAACATAGCACCAGGAAAAAAAGGTGTTCCATAAGTAACTACATTACTAGCGCACGACTTGATTGCATAAGGCGTAAGATCATCTGGATCTACTGACATACCTCCTGAGCAGCATATAAGTTCAGCACCATCATTTTTAATTTCATTTATTGCATTTACAATCATTTCTTTATCATCATCGCAATAAATCTTTTTAATCATTTTTACTCCAAATTTTTGAAGCTTTGCTTCAAGAACTGGAGAAAATTTATCTTCTATCCTCTTATGATATACCTCGGAACCAGTTACAACTATTCCAAATGTTTTGATTTTATATGGTATGATTTCAAGTAGAGGTTTATTTCCTACTTTCTTCTTTAGATCAGCAAGCTTTTTCTTTTCTATCACTAAAGGAATTACTCTCATGCCCGCTATTTTTTCATCTGGTTCTACATTGCCATCTTTAATAGTTCCAATAGTTATCTCATCTGTAGAATTTGCTATATATAGCCTTTCTCTATCAATACTTAAGTATCCTTTGACTTTAGACTTTAATTCAACCTTTCCTTCTTTTATCTCTGTTGCATACATATTATCGTTAATGCACATATCGCACAAAAAAACAGCCGCATCATCTTCATGCATCATATTTTCATTCATTTCAGAAACATATATATGTTCCTTACCCATATATTTAAGGACCTCAATATCTTCTGCACTAATAATATGCCCTTTTCTAAATCTTGCATCCTTAATTATTCCAGGGATAATCTGTGTCATGTCATGTAATAGGACCTTCCCTATAGCATCTTCTACTCTAATTTTTTCCATAATTTACCTTAATTTGTAATATTTATATAAATGAAAAGACACCAAATAATCTATGATTACTTGATGTCTTTTTTATCACATCTTGATATTTAATTTTAGTTATTTATTAAGCTTCTGCTTTTTCTGGGAACCAATGCTCAATGAATGGAATAAGTACAAATGAAACTACACCAGCTGTAAATCCCCCGTTATAGAAGTTGAAGAAGTTATATTGAAGAGGTATGAGTGTAACAATTGCAAAGTGCATAGCACCTGCAATGATTCCCCAGAGAATTCCATACTTTCCAGATATAGGAGCCATACCAGTAGCATATGAGAAAGCAATAAGTATACCAACTGTATTCATTCCAAGTCTTCCTGCTTCAGCTCCAATGTTAAGAGCTGGGCAAAGTCTTGTTGATACAAGTGAGATAAGAACATAACCGATTCCTATAGGAAGAACATTTCCTGGATGAGCACCAGCTGCAACCCATGTAAATGCACACCATACAACACCTGCTATAGGACCAGAGAATTTAGCACCAAAGCAGAACTTCATTGCTGTATAGAATGCTAAGATGAATGCACCATAAACTGCAAAGTTAATAAGTGTAGCACCAATTCCATACTTATCAATGAAATCTGAACCATGACCAGAATCAGCTATAAGCTTTCCATAATTCTTGAGTGCATCTTTATCAAGCATCATACCGAGTATAAAGCAGATTAAGAATACAAGACCATATGAAACAAGTACAAATCCAAATACTTCAACAGGTGATTGACCAGGTCCATTAGATGGAGGTGCAACATTTGTAACTTTAAATAAGAAGCCTATTGTCATAAGGCAGAGGAAACCAGCTGGAGGTCCAGCATTGAAGAGGTCACAACCAAAGTGGAAGTTTGGAGCCTTTGCACAAAGTGCTGGATAGAAACAGCAGAATAAAACTGCAATAACAAATGCAACAATTATGCCTGTTGGATTAATAGCTGCAAGTGTATTGTAAGAAGAATAAACACCATCAGCAACTACTGATCCACCATTACCATTTGCATAACCAGGCCATCTAAGGATAACTTCTGACATGATAGGTGCAATAGCTGTTGCGAAAATACCGAGGTTCATCATTTGAACTGGAGTCTTCTTCTTAAGTAATGCATAAACTTGCATACCAAGCATAAGTGGAAGCATGTTTATAACATTCATACCCCAAGAAGCAAAACCTACAGTAAGGAAGAATGCAGCAACAGTTCCACTGTTAACAGCATCCATACCACCACAACAGATGATATAAACAAGCATTAGCAAGCAGCACATACCCATGTTGAAATATGTTCCAGCTACACTAATACCATACATATCTTGTGTACATTGAGCTGGAGTTCTTAGAATTTCCAAAAACTTTGGAATAATTTCGCCAGTTGTTCCTGTCATTACGCCATATACGAATGACATTACAAAAAACATGGCTGTAAATAGTGCTAAAACTTTAAATAAAATTCTAGCATTTTTTACTTTTTGATCCATATAAAATTCCTCCTTTTTTATATGTTTATAATTAATATTTAGTCTTTAGCCGAACTAAAATGATGTTTAAATTATAGAAAAAACTACTAATTTTGTCAATTATTGCTAATTATATCTTAATTTATATGTAATAGTACCAAGTAAATTAGAGCCACGCTAAGGCCTATACAGAATAAAATCAAACTGTAATCAAGGCTGTTTGTAACAAGCTTTAATGCCTTTGATTGGTTAGACTCTTCTCTAAGTACGGCAAATGCCTCACCTTCTTTATCATTGTTAAGAGCTGACATAAATAAGTATCTAACAATAGCAACAATACAATCAACAATCTTATCGCAGATTCTGAATATGAAACTAAGTATAAATAATAAAGCAGGATATACATGATCAGTTAATTTATCAAAAATTCTAAATACAAATGAGAATATATTAACAAGAACGCCCATAATTAATGGTCTATATACTGAATCTTCAAGGTCTAATTTAGCAGGCCATACATTTACATATTCTCTAACACCATTTTCATTCTTTCTCATAAGAAGAGGTCTGATAATTACCAAGTAAACAAGTGCACCAATCACTAGGGATTTACATGCACCAATTACACATTCACTAGAATAAATATCAAGGAACTTATCTTTAGCTTCAAAATGATGAGCGCCTTCTGTCATAAATGTCTCACCAAGATTTGCTATCTTGTCCATAAGACCTAAATTTAAACTATTTGCCTTATCCATAATAACTGATGTCCATCCAAATGCAGGAGGAATAAGTGCAGAAAGTCCAATTGCAACTTTAGAAAGAGGTGATATATAAGTTTTATTCATGTCATCATATTTCTTTTGAGTTGCTGCACTTGCGTTCTTTTCCCAGAACACTGCAATATATAATTTAGTCATGTAGGCAAATGTGAGACCACCTGAGATAGTGAATATCCACTCAACTATAGAATAAATATCATAATTCCAGAAGCCATGTATTCCTTCATGATGAAGTTCATGAAGATAGTGGAGAATTGCATCGTGAATTAAAGTTTTAGAAACATAACCACTCCAAAGTGGAACACCTGCAATACCTATATAACCCATAAGGAAGCAAATATTTAAAAACCACTTTCCTCTTCCAAAACCTCTTATATCATTAAGATTTAATTTATGTAAATTCATATATACTACACCAGCACACATGAATAATATTAACTTAAATACTGAGTGGTTAACCATATGGAGGAGGGCACCACGAACAGCATATGCATTATGGTGACCAAGAAGTGCTTGCATACCACATGCAACTAATATAAATCCGATTTGAGACATTGATGAACAAGCAAGTGTTCTCTTAAGGTCAACAGAAAATAATGCAAGGAAGGCACCAAGGAACATTGTTATTGTTCCAATTGCAAGAATTAATTTTCCGTAAGTTACATCATAGAGGAATATTTGTGATGTAATAATTAAAATTCCATATACACCAGATTTTGTAAGTATACCAGAAAGCAAGGCAGATGCTGGTGCTGGAGCAACAGGGTGAGCCTTAGGAAGCCATACGTGAACTGGGAACATACCAGCCTTAGCACCAAAACCAAATAGTAGACACATACTTGCAGCCCATAAAAGTTTTACACTGCCACCATCTTCAAGATAATGTTCTACTGCAACATGAAGTTGATCTATAAATAATGTACCAGTTAGATTTGATAGTATAAATAATCCCATGAGCATTACCATACCACCAAGAACAGCGATAAATAAATAAGTATCTCCTGCCCTCATAGCTCCTGGCTTTTCATCATGTATAACAGCAACATAAGATGCCATAGACATTATTTCAAAGAAAATAAATGTTGTATACAAGTCTGCAGAAAGGAATACTCCCATTGTTCCTGCAAATGTAAGAAGCAAGAAGAAGAAATATCTATTTCTATTCCTATAATGGTGGAAATATTCATGTGAAAATAAACTTGTCATAGCCCACATAAATGCGCATATAGATGCATATATTGCTCTAAATCCATCAAGCTTAAAATTGATTCCTTGGAAGCAAATATTTGGGATATTACATGAATATGTAACACCTTTAAGAATTACATTTGATGAAAGATAAAGCATAATAGCTAAGTCTATTATGCAGACTCCTGCAACAAAATAATCTCTTAAGACTTTGTTTTTTCTACCTATAAGGTAAGATATTAAACTACCTACAATAGGAATTAAAACTAAAAACAATAAAATTAAATCACCCACAATCAATCCTCCATTATATACCTTGTGCGATTAATTTAAAAAATTCTATCATTTGAGATGAGAAAAGACCAAGTGCAACTACACCTACTGTTGTAATAACAATAGGAATAAGCATCAAGTTAGGAACTTCGTTAAGTTCACCCACCTCTGAATAATCAAAATTATTTCCTGGGAAATACATCTTAATTACTATAGTCATTGTATAAATTACGGTTAATATTGATGAGATAACAATTGCAAGTATACCAACTGTTGCAAATATGCTATGAACATCAATTAGAGAAGTTATAATATAATATTTACTGATAAAACCACATGTAAGCGGAATACCTATAAGACCAAGAGATGAAATAACAAAACAAGCGCAGCTAATAGAAAGCTTTCCACCTATGCCTTTTATATCATCTATAGTCTTCATATGGTAAGAAACAAGGAACGCTCCTACAATAAAGAATATACTAATTTTAATAATTGCATGAGAAATCATATGTGTAAGAGATGCAACCAAACTCGATTCGCTCATAGATACTGCAGTAAGTAATACATATGAAAGATTACTTGCTGTAGAATATGCAAAACGAACTTTTAAATTTTGGGCTCTTACAGCCATAAATGATGCATAAATAATTGTAATTATGGCAAATGACATAGGAAGAACTTGCGCGTATGTTCCTCTTATTCCATTAAGATCATAACCAAAGTAAGTCATTCTCATAACTGCAAATACACCTGCCTTAACAACAGCAACTGCATGAAGGAGTGCTGTTACTGGAGTTGGTGCAACTCCAGCTTTTGGAAGCCAGAATGTAAATGGGAATATAGCTGCCTTAACTGAAAAACCAAAAAAGCAAAGCATATATCCTACTTGTTTATAATTTGCAAATTCCAAATTGGTAATTTGATTTCCACCAAAAACAAAATCAGTAGTACCCGTCATTGAAGATAAAATTATAATTCCAATTAGTGCCATTGAAGCACCAAGGATGGAACATATAAGATAAATCTTACCAGCATGTAGTACTTGCTTATCTTCCATTTCATGCATTATAAGTGGAAGTGTAGCAAATGTTAATAATTCATAAAAAAGATACATAGTAATTGCATTAGCGCTCAATGGTACGGCAAGTGCAATTCCATATGCTATTAAGAAATATCTAAAAAAGCTTGTAACATTATCTAAATGCTTCATATATCCAAATGCATATATAGATGTTATAGGCCAAAGAACAGCAAGTAGATACATAAATACTTTAGAAAAATTATCTATATTAAAACTTATATTATAAATATTATTTATAGTTAGTAAATTAATTGGTACATTATAAAATTTACTGCATGTGAAAAAGACCATGCAGCTAGTAAGTATAGAAATGCATAATACATATATATTTCTTATTTTATCTTCCAATTTAATGAATGGAAGTATAAATCCGAAAATTATAGGAATTATTATAGGAAGTAACATTAACATACTAACCAATCAATAAATTACATTATAAGATTTGCAATTGAAGCAAAGAAGTTAATAAGTAGTGTTGGGTAAGCTCCAAGTACAACACAAAGTACTGCAAGAATTATAAGAGGAATTAGCATGAAGAAATTAGGATCTTGCTTTTGTACATTCTCATATTTGAAATCACTGCCAGGAATAAATGCTGAAATTGAGATTGTAATCAAGTAACCTGCTGTAAGGAATGCACTACATAATAAAACTATAGGTCCAAGATAATTATATATAGGAATATTTGTATTAATTACGCCTTGTGCAAGGAACCACTTACTTACAAATCCTGACATAGGAGGAATACCAACAAGAGCAAGCGCGCCTATAGTAAAGCACCACATAGTTATTGGCATATTCTTTCCTATTCCTTTAAGTTCATCTACAAAAGTTTTATGAGTTTTATAAATTACAGCGCCTGCGCACATGAATAACATATTCTTAGTAACTGAGTGGAATACAACTTGAAGAAGTGCTCCAACAAAGCCAATTGGATGCATAGTTGAAAGGCCAAGAAGTGCATATGATACTTGTGAAACTGAGCTGTATGCAAGTCTTCTCTTAAATAAGTTTTCCTTATATGCCATCATAGAACCCATAAATATAGTAATTAATGTAAGTGTCATAAATGCATATTGAACCCAAGTTCCTCTAAGGAAATTAACGCCTACTTGATAATATATAACTCTTATAATTGCAAGAACACCAGCCTTAGTAATTACACCAGAAAGTACTGCAGATGCTGGCGCTGGAGCAACAGGGTGGGCTGCGATAAGCCATCCATGTAATGGGAACATACCTGCTTTGGCAGAAAATCCAAGTATAGTAAGGAAGAAAATAACCTTAAGCAATTCTTCATTTCCTGAAACAAGATAAGGATATAAATTACCACCAGCTAGAAATTCTATATTTCCATAATAATTCATAAAGAAGAATCCAATGAGAGCAAGTGAAGCACCGAATACTGAATAGAATAAATATTTAAGACCGCCACTGATTGCTTCTTTAGTTCTTGTATGAAGTGCAAGAGGAAGTGAAAGGAAAGTCATAAATTCATAGAATAAATAAAGTGTCATAAAGTTTGCTGCCATGCCAAGTGCAAGAAGAACGCCTTCAGTAAGTAAGTAGAATAAATAATAACTTTCATTATTTTCTTCATGCTTCATGTATTCAAATGAATAGAAACCTGAGAACAGCCACATTACAGAAACAAGCATATTAAATAAATAAGTCATCTCATCAACTTTAAGTTTAATAGGTAAGTTCTCAGTTAAGTTACATAAAACTACTTCGCCACCCTTGACCAAAGTACATATTGTAAATAACAATGTAAGGACAAGTGTTGCAAAAACATATTTTTCCCTAAAAGATCTATCGCTAAATTGCTTTTTAATTATCAAAGTAAAAAGCGCTGATATTATAGGAAATAGAACTGGTAAAAGCAAAATATAATCTTTCATACTATACATACAACTCCTTAATATTTAATCCTTAAGCAAACATGCCTAAGCCTTTTATTATTAAATCTATAAAATACGAAGCAAATTTTCCAAATACAAAATTTGCAATTACAAATACAATTGAAGAAATAATATAAGGTATGTCTGGATTTTTTGGAATAAATACAACCTTTTCTGTGTCTTCTGTCTTTCTGAATAAAACCATAAGTGCAGGTATATAGTAAATAGCATTGAGAACAGTACTTATGATGAGAGCAATAATTGAAAGCACTACTCTTGGAGCATTTTCAAGAGCTGAAAGTCCAAGATAATATTTTACTGAGAATCCTGCAAAAAGAGGTATACCTATCATTGATAGAGCGCCAATTGCAAACACTATTCCAGCAAACATATTCTTTCTTGCTGCACCAGCAAGATATTTAAATTTCTTCTTACCATCTGCCACATCCATAAATGCACCAGCAGTATTAAATAACATAGGCTTAGTAAATGCATGAACTAGTACTTGAAGTAGGGCTGCTGCCATTCCAAGTTCATTTCCTATTCCTATTCCAAGATATATATATCCTATTTGAGCAACTGATGAGTAAGCAATCATTCTCTTTAAGTCTCTTTCACTTATTGCCTTAATAGAACCAATTGTCATTGCAAGTATTCCAAGAACAAATAATATATCAAGTACTCTTGAACTATAAATTATTTCAAGTCCAAATACTCTATAGAACATCTTTATCAGAAGTATAATATATCCTTTAAGAACAAGGCCAGAGAGAACTGCAGATGCACTTGATGTTGCAGAACCATGTGCATCTGGAAGCCATGAGTGGAATGGATATAATGCACTCTTTACTCCCATGCCTATAGAGAATAAACAGATAATCATCTCTAGAGGGAATTTATATGCACCAGTTGCTGCAAGAGCCTCTACGCTTTCTTTAATCTGTGGCATAAGAAGGTGACCAGTAATATCATAAAGAATACTTATACCAATTAAGAATAATCCTGAACCAAGTAAGCTCATTATGAGATATCTTGTTGTAGCAACAAGAGTCTCTCTGCCTTTTTTAAGCATTACTATAGAGCAAGATGTTAATGTATTAATTTCAACAAATACATATGCTGTAAATAAGTCGTTAGTGTAGATAAGTGCAAGAATTGATGCAAAAAGAAGATTTTGCATTAGGAAATAATAGTTCTGCTTAGATTCATCTACATCATGGAATACATGCTTAAGGCCACCAAGTATTGATAGTAACATTACAAGTGAAAAGCCTGTTGCAAGTAAGGTTTCTAATATTCCAAATCTAATTTCATTACCGAATGGGGCAGGGAAATGTCCCATCCAGTATACTGTGAAATCGCCTACCTTAATACAATATCTTAGTGCAAGAAGTGAAAGTATGAAATTTATCACAAGGTTTGCAATACATACTACCATAGCCTTTTTTGGCTTTAGTGCGGCACATAGTATTCCAGTTGCCATTGATAAAATTATACATACAAAAGGAAAATTTTGTTCTAAACTTAACATTACTCTTCCTCCGCTTCCATATTCTTGAGCCTAATGATTTCATTAAGATCAAGTGTGTTATAAGCTTTGTATAGTCTTATAGCTAGTGCAAGAAAGAATGCTGAAAAGCTAACTGATACAACGATTCCAGTAAGTACAAGTCCTGCAGGAATTGGATTGATATAATTTTCAAATGTTGGATTCATTCCTTCAAATGATATAGGAGCGAGTCTTCCTGTTATATATCCTTTCGATGCAAGGAATAAGTAAATGGCTGTATCCATGAAGTTAAAGCCTATAATTTTTTTGATAATATTTTTATTCAATAATAAAGTTGCAAATCCTATTCCAAAAACTATCATTGCTGTAGTTTCATAATAGTTAGTAAATAACCCCTGAACCATTAGATTTCCTCCCTATCAAATAAAGAATAAAATCCAAACATTGTACAACAGACAACTATGCCTACACATATATTAAGAGGAAGTATAAGTCCACTACTCAATATATTGCCAGGTACTCCCTTTGGAATAATTGAATGGATTTGATTGGCACCTGTATAGAATGAATAACTCTTAGATATTGCATAAAACATAAGTGCCGATATAATAATTCTCTTATAAATCTTAAATGAGAAGAATTCTGAAGTTGATTTATCACCAAATGCAAGATTATATAAAATAATTGCAGCACCCATAATTGCACCTCCAGAGAATCCTCCACCAGGTGATATATGTCCATTAAGAACTACATATATTCCATAAACAAGAATGGCTGGAACGATAAGCAATGCGCCATGTCTTAATATAGGATCATTCTTATTTTCGTACTTTTGTTCTTCTTTCTCTTCTGCTTCATGTTCTTTTTTAGTCTTATTGGCAAAAAGTAATATTATTACTGCAGATGCTGCTATAAATAGAACTGTTGATTCACCAAGTGTATCAAATGCTCTATAGTCAAGTATCATACCAGCAACAAGATTTATTGCATGAGTATCCTTTACTCCTTCTACTATGTACTTTTCAGATACTATATTATTAGCAGGATTTGTTGGATCACCAAAAGATGGAAGGAAAGATACTGTAAACAATAAACTACCAATGATAATTATTGCCATTATAATAGCAACAACACTGTAGAATTTATCAAAGCTATCGCTTTTTTGATTCAATACATCATCTTCTAGTCTTTCTGTTATTGTTTTTTCATGATGATGGTATTTTTTAACTTTCTTCTTTGATGGCTTGTGCGTATTGTCAGCACTAGATACACCATCAACAAAATTTATTAACCCTTCAAACATACCTATCAATCCCCCGCTTCGTCTTTCATTTTATCTACTTTGAGCAATGTTATAAAAAACAATATACTTGTTACTCCAGCGCCTACTGCTGCCTCAGTTATTGCAAGATCAGGGGATTCAATGAACAACCATATAACTGACATAACAAGGCTATATGCCGTGAATATAATTAAAGATACAAGCAAATTATCAACAAGGCATACTGAAATTGCACATATAAGTAAAAATGCTATTAAAATATAAACTGTATAAATCATACTTCTATATCCTCACATTCTTCGTTAATTTTGCTATTAGTTTCAACTTCTGCATCACATATTAAGTGAGAGCATATAGGGCTTGAAAGCCAGAAGAAAACTACAATACACATAAGCTTAAGTGTAGTAAATGTAAGTCCTTCTAATATTACAAGACCTATTAGGATAAACAACATACCCATAGTATCGCAAGTTGCTGCAAGGTGCATTCTATTTAACACATAGTTAAAACGATAAACACCTATGATTGCAAGTATAATTGTAAGCAAGCCTACAAATATAAATATAAAACCAGCTATTAATCTAATAATTTCTACAATACTCATTATCTTGCCTCCTTTTTAACAGTATCCTTGCTCTTAAGATATGAGTGCTTGTAAGCATAAGTAAGAACAACCATAGATACGAAATTTATAAGCGCATAAACAATGGCAACATCAATAATAAAATCTTCATGTAAGAGTGCTGCAACTATACATATGATAATTATAATCTTAGTTCCAATCATATTAACGCATATGATCCTATCTGTAACTTTAGGACCAACAAGGGCTCTTATAAAGATTGCAACGATTGAAAGTGATAATGTTATAAGAGATGCAACTAAGATAATTTCTTTAAAATGTGCAAACATATTAATCTTCCTCCATCTTAAGTAACATCTTTACAAATACTGATTCATTGATTCCTTCAGAAAACTCCTTAGTGAGACAATGAACTGTATAATTTCCCTTATCATCAAGGTTCACAGTAATCGTGCCTGGCGTCAGTGTAATTGAATTGGCAAGTAGAATTCTGTGTATTGGCTCTTTTATAGTAGTTGTAAAGTGGCATATACATGGCTCAATCTCAATTTCCTTCTTGAGCGCTATGGTAAATACTGCAATATTTGCCTTTATGATTTCTACAATTAGAATCCCAAGATATTCAACAAGTAAAAAGCCATTTCTTGCGAAATGTTTCGTGTTTCTTTTTTCTTTATAGAAGAATTTGTTTACAAATATTGTGAGCAATAAAGAAATAAAAGCACCAAGTAGAACTATTTCCAAGGTACACTTACCATTGAAGATAATCCATAGTAATAAAAATATAAAAAACAAAATTCTAAACCTCCCAATCTATATGCTAATCAATTCTTGCAAGTCTTTTTCATAATTTATATTAATGAAATACTTATCATTTTCTTCTGATTCGTATCTTGCATATCCAACTGTATTCATCAAATTTTTCATTGAGTAGTTACCAGCTTCTTGTATAATTTTAGTTACAGTAGGCATAACTCTTCTATCATATACAGCTATAAGCGGTTCTATTTTATCATTGTGGCTTAGTACTGTTATTAATTCATCTCTAGTTTCAGCAAATTCTATAAGTCTAACTAGTTCATTTTCTAGAACAAGTGGAACATCTACAGACAATACTAGTGCTTTTTCATTTTTAATTTTATCTATGCATGTATATATACCTGACATAGGACCAAGGTGATAATTATCTTCTATAATTTTTTTGTCACACATATTTCCCTGGTATCCAGAAATATATATATCACTTATTCCTAGGTTTTCTACTTTTCTAATCTGCCTATTTAAAAAGGTTTGTCCTTCAAAAATCACATCACACTTATCACGACCAAGTCTGCTTGACTTTCCACCAGCAAGTATTATCGCCGATATGTTTTCTAAAAGACGCATGTCACCTCATGTTTTATTATAACTATTGCTTGCAATAGGAAAATTTTGGCGGAGGTGCGTAGGAATCGAACCTACCTAAGAGGTTATTAACCCCTATCAATGGTGTTGAAGACCATGGGGCACACCAGCACCCATCCACTTCCATAATTAGCAATTATACCACAATGAAAATAAATATTAAAGCAATATTAAATTACTTCTTTCTAAGCACCCTTTCATCGCCATTTTTCATTGTAATTCCCTTAAAATCAAAATAATCTAGAAGAGAAAGAGCTACTTTTCTAGATATACCCATATAATCTCTAAACTCTCCAAGAATTATTTTTTTATCTTTTCCAAATTCATAAAGCTTATTAATTGCCATATCTAAATTATCTTTATGAATTATATACTTATCATCTATTTTTACTAAAAATTTATTATTTAATAAATAAGTTATTACTTTTCTATATTGGTTATTCTTATATTTTTTATCAAATTCTTCATAGACTACATTTAACACAGGAAGTTCTAAACCATAATTCTTAAATGTATTTTCTATTTCTTTAGTCATCTTGTCTTCGCTACCACTAGCATTAATAGAAAAATTATATAGAGAGATACAAGAATTATTTTCTTTAATTATTTTTTTATTAATGAAATGAGATAAAATCTCATCTGCCCTAGTAATACCCTTTTCGCTGAGGAGCTGAGAGCGGACTGCCTCTTTAGACATACCTTCTTTAAGAGTATTTTCCTTATGAAATTCTGCAAGCAAATTCGTAATAAATTGGCCAATGCGGACTTCATTAACATCTGAAATATAGTAATTTTTATTATCTAGTTTAGATGTTATTTTATATATTTTACCGTCTGATAAAAGTTTACTAATCGCCCCATTAACAACATCCCTGTCCATGCTAACTTTGCTTGCAATAGTATCTATATCATATATATTGTTTTTAGATTCTATTATAACTTGATATATCTGATCTTTTTCACTACCTACTTCTCTAAGTTTAATATTATCTGCAGCACTTAAATTCTTATGTTTTTTCTTTATAGGATCTTTATCAAGGACAACACCGCCACCTATAGTAACTTCTGGTGAAAAAAATCTTATAACAAAATGGTCATTCTTCTTAGCAACAACATCTTTAGTAAAACGAAGCTGAGCATATGTTTCTTCACCTCTTTTTAGTTCTTCTATTCCTATGAGGACAACCTTAGCTATGTCGCTTCTACTTGATAAATAAAAATGCACCCTGCTATTATTTTTCAGACTAAATTCTGAATCAGGGAGCAATTTAATTTTACAATCAAGGAGTTTAGTAATTGTAAGAGAATCTTTTTTTGCTATTATATCTCCTCTTTCTATTTCTTCTTTTTTTAAATTGGTTATATTAATTGCAAGTCTTTCACCTGCATAAGCTCTTTCAACATTTTCACCATGGACTTGTAGACTTCTGATTTTAAGTGGTGTCGCACTAGGATATAAGTAGACTTCTGTATTTAAATCTATACTTCCGTTTAAAACTGTTCCCGTAACTACGGTACCTATTCCTTGAAGAGTGAACGACCTATCTACACAGTATCTAAAATCTTCTTTTATATCTTTATCTTGTAATTTTAATAGTTCTTCATCAAGAATATTTTTAAGATCTTCTATCCCTTCATTTGTTCTTGTAGATACTATTGCAATTTTAGAATTTTCAAGGAAAGTTCCCTTAACAAGATTTTTAATATCTTCCTTACATATATTGATCATCTCGTCATTTGCAAGGTCCTTTTTAGTGATAACTACGATTCCATTCTTAACACCGACGAGATTTAAAATTTCAAGGTGCTCCTTGGTTTGTTTCATTACTGACTCATCAGCAGCAACAACGAGCATAGCAAAATCTATACCACCGCTACCCATGAGCATATTTCTGATAAATTTTTCATGTCCAGGTACATCTATGATACCAGTTTTAGGAAAGTGAGGAAGATCAATATAAGTAAAGCCAAGTTCAATTGTAATGCCCCTCTTCTTTTCTTCAAGTAACCTATCTGTGTCTCTACCTGTAAGAGATTTGATTAGAGAAGTTTTACCATGGTCTACATGACCTGCAGTTCCTATAATAAAATTTTTCATGCGCACGCCTCGCTACGCATGAAAATATTTAAAATATATTTTTGGATTTTACTTTTCATCCTTAAATGTGATTGTTTGATTAGCTTCATCAATTACGTCAAGTATTGCAAGTGATTCTAATTTGATTCCCTTTGCTCTTAAATTGTCACCACCAGGCTGAAATCCTTTTTCAATTACAACAGAGCAACCAACAAGATGTGCACCTGCTTCATTAACCATATTCATAAGTCCATTAATTGCTGCACCATTGGCAAGGAAGTCGTCTACTATTAATACGTTTTCCCCTTTATGCAAGAACTCTTTAGATACTCTTATTGTATACTCACCACCTCTTGTATATGAATAAACATTAGCTTCAAAGCAATCCTTAGATTGGTTAAGAGATTTTCCTTTCTTAGCAAATACTACTCTGCAATTAAATTCTTCTGCTACATAACATGCAATTGCAATACCAGATGATTCAATGGTAAGTATTTTATCTATCTTTTCACCTTTAAATCTACTTGCTATCTCCTTACCAATTTTTTTCATAAAGCCAACATCAAGCTGATGATTTAAAAATGAATCAACTTTTACAATATTATTTGCACAAATTTTACCTTCGGAAAGAATTTTTTTTCTTAACTCTTCCATCAATACACCTCTTTACTATCAAGTAAATATTAGTATTTATTATACATCATTTGGCAAATAAATCAAATAGCCAATAAAATTTGACATTATTAGAATTATTGATATACTTATATAAAAAATTTAGAGGTGATTTATGCTTTCTGAGTCATTGGATTCAACTAAAGTCCTTGAAAACATCGGAATTCCAAATAATTTCGATGTTAAGACTATACCTTACGCAATCATACTTATAATAATTTTCTTCTTAATATATAAGGCTGTAGGTAAAGTTTTTGCTAAGCATAGCAAATATTTTCCATTTGAAGAAAATATAACTAAACTTCTAGAAAAACTTATCAAAGTAGCAATAATATTCATTGCAATAATCACTATAGGTGGGCAGCTTGGTGTTAATACAACATCACTTATTGCTATATTTTCTATATTTGGCTTAGCAATTTCACTTTCAGTACAGAATATTATTTCAAATGCCGCCAATGGAATAAATATATATGCAACCCATCCATTCAAGATAGGTGATAGAATCAAAATTGACAGCCCAGGTGAAACTGATGACATAGAAGGTATAGTAAATGATATTAATCTTATGTATACCAAGATCATCAATAGCAAAAATGAAGTTATATTTGTCCCAAATAACAAAGTAGGACAAGCAACTATCATTAACTTTTCTCATGAAAGATATAGAAAAATAGAATACACTATAGGCGTTTCATACGATAATAATATTGAAGATGTAAAAAAGGCCCTGACTGAATTACTTGAGGAAGAACCTCTTGTTATAAAAGATAATGGCATTACTGTTTTTGTTTCTGACTATGACCAAAGCAGTATTAATTATACTTTTAGAGCGCATACAGAGCATACCAATTACTATGACTGTCTATGGAACATTAAATCACATATAAAACCAAAATTTGACCAATATGGGATCAGTATTCCATATCCTCAGCTTGATGTGACTCTAATAAATAAATAATATAATATTTTAAATAAAAAAATCGCTAACAACTGTTAGCGATTTTTTATTAAATTTATTATGCGTGAACTCTTACTTTGCCTTCTTTTTCAAGAGCTGTAAGTGTTGCGATAGGATCTTTAAACTTAGCAAGGAAGATCATAGCAGCAATTATATATGGCTTAAAGCTTGCTTCTTTGTAAAGTGGATCTCTATATCTATCAAATACAGAAGCATCAACTTCACCTTCCTTACAAGATACGCCTGTGATATCAGCTGGGAGGCAGTGCATATAAAGTGCCTTTCCACCTTTTGTAAGCTTCATCATTTCTTCTGTACATGCCCAATCTTTATGATTAGCATTTTGTGCAAGGAGTTCTTTTTCAAGAGCTTTGATTCCATCTGTATCGCCATTTCCATAAAGTACTGTTCTCTTTTCCATAGCTTTGAATGGAGCCCATGATTTTGGATAAACGATATCTGCATCCTTGAATGCTTCTTTCATATCATTTGTCTTTGTGAATTTGCCTCCTGTAGCAGCTGCATTCTTCTTAGCAACTTCTTCTACTTCTGGCATTACTTCATATCCTTCTGGATGAGCAAGTGCAACTTCCATTCCAAGTCTTGTGAATAGACCAATTACGCCTTGAGGAACTGAAAGTGGCTTACCATAAGATGGAGAATATGCCCATGTCATAGCAATCTTCTTTCCTTTAAGATTTTCAATTCCGCCAAACTCATGAATTACATGAAGAGCATCAGCCATACATTGTGTTGGGTGGTCAATATCGCATTGAAGATTTACAAGTGTTGGCTTTTGTTCAAGAACGCCATCCTTGTTTCCTGCAGTTACAGCATCAACAACTTCCTTCTGATATGTATGACCCTTACCGATATACATATCATCTCTGATACCGATAACATCTGCCATGAAAGAAATCATATTAGCTGTTTCACGAACTGTTTCACCATGTGCAATTTGGCTCTTTCCTTCATCAAGATCTTGAACTTCAAGACCAAGAAGGTTGCAGGCAGATGCGAAAGAGAATCTTGTTCTTGTAGAATTATCTCTAAATAGAGAAATTCCAAGACCAGAATCAAATACTTTAGTAGAAATATTTCTCTCTCTTAAAGCTCTTAAAGCATCAGCAACTTGCCATACTGCTTTAATTTCATCATCTGTCTTGTCCCATGTAAGGAAGAAATCTCCATTGTACATGTTCTTGTAATCGAGTTTCTTTAATTCCCCAATTACTTTGTTAAAATCAATGTTATACATTTTTATCTCCTTTTTATTTTTTTACATTTTCTGCGTGAGTTGTTGGAAGAGCTGCATACATAGCTGCGCATGTAACAAGGTCTTGCTTCCATGTTATTTCGTTAGGAGCATGAGCTTGTGCTTCTGCACCAGGACCAAATCCTATGCAATCAACCTTATTTCTTCCCATGATAGTTACACCATTTGTTGAGAATGTCCACTTATCAAGAAGTGGTCTCTTTTCTCTCATTTCAATAGTGTCCTTAGTTCCTATTCTTTTATCTGTTCCAAATAGGCTCTTATATGTTTCTACCATAGATTCACAAAGTGGGTGCTTAGGATCAAGCCACCAAGTTGGGAAATAACATTCTATTGGATATACAAGTCCTGTATATGATGCTGAATCATAATCATACATAGATACTGTTACATCTTTGGCATACTTCTTACATGCAGGTAAGTCTCTAATTTCTTGAAGACATGACTCCCATGTTTCTCCTGCTGTCATTCTTCTATCAAGTGATACCCAGCATCCATCTGCAACTGCACATCTAGATGGAGATGTGTATCCAATTTGTGAAACAGTAATTGTTCCCTTACCAAGGAAGTTAGCAGCTTCTGCATCTTTATTAAATTTAGGATCAAGCATTTTAACAAGACCTTTAATTTCTCCGCTTGTATCGTTATCATTAAGAGCACGAACTTCTGTTAAAATATCTGCCATCTTATAGATTGCATTATCTCCTCTTTCTGGAGCAGAACCATGGCAAGAGATACCCTTAACATCAACTCTGATTTCCATACGTCCTCTGTGTCCTCTATAGATACCACCATCTGTTGGTTCCGTAGAAACTACAAATTCAGGAACGATTTTATCTTCCTTGATAATATATTGCCAGCAAAGTCCATCACAGTCTTCTTCTTGAACTGTTCCTACAACCATAATTTTTACATCTGCAGGAATAAGATTCATGTCCTTCATAATCTTGGCACCATATACTGATGATACGATACCACCAAGCTGGTCAGAAACACCACGTCCACCGATTTGATTATCATCTTCAAATCCTTCATATGGATCAAACTTCCAGTTATCTCTGTTACCTATACCAACTGTGTCAATATGAGCATCAAAAGCAAATATTCTCTTTCCATTACCCATAAATCCATATACGTTACCCATCTTGTCGATTACTACTTCATCGAATCCTACTTTCTTCATCTCTTCAGCAATAACGCGTACGTGTTCCTTTTCACCGCAAGATTCTCCAGGGAACTTAACAATGTTTCTTAAGAATGCTGTCATATCGGCCTTATAGCCTTCAGCCTTCTTCTTAATTTCAGCTAATTGATCATTATTTAACTTAGCCATATTTCCTCCTAAAATAATTTTATATTTACAAGTTTAATTTATGGTTCCTTATCCATACCGAGCCATACTATGTGCTCATATCTATTTGGGTCTGTATTTCCTTCTGTAGAGAATAATTGAATTTTAGAATTTTCATCAAGTCCAAGTTCTTTTCTTAAGTCTTTATATTCATCAGCAAGCATTATAGATGCAAGAACTCCAAAAGGAACTGCACCAGACTCACCAGATGTTATAGCCTTATCACCTTTAATTGGAGCAGCAAGCATACGCATTCCAAGTCTTGTTACATCATCATCTGCAGATACAAAACATGTAACATGATTTCTTAAAATATCCCAACTTGTGATATTTGGTTCACCACAGCACAGACCTGCCATGATACTAAAGTTCTCTCCACCAACAATTGCAGTTTCACCAGTATTCTTAACAGCTCCTTTGTAAAGGCAGTCATAAACACTTGTTTCAACTACAACAAACTTTGGTGGATTATCTTTATATTTATTAGTGTAATAACCTACAATTCCACCAGCAAGAGAACCAACACCTGCCTGAACAAATACGTGAGTTGGTCTTTCACCAAAATCTTCATCTGCTTCAAGTGCCATTGTTCCGTATCCTTCCATAATCCATGATGGAATTTTTTCATATCCTTCCCATGCAGTATCTTGTATAACTACACTATGAGGAGTCTTCTGATGTTCAGCTTCTGCTTTACGAACACAGTCATCATAATTTAATGATTCAATAGTAGCTGTAGCTCCTTCTTCTCTAATTGCCTCAAGTCGCCTCTGAGTAGAACCTGATGGCATATAGATTACACATTTTTGTTTTAATTTATTGGCAGTCCATGCAACACCCTTACCGTGATTTCCATCTGTTGCAGAAAAGAAAGTTACTTCACCAAGCTTGTCATGGCATTCTTTACTTGTAATAAAGTTATAATCAACTTTGCTAATATCCATACCAAGTTCTTCTGCAATATGTCTGCCCATAGCATATGAGCCACCAAGAACTTTGAATGCATTAAGACCAAATCTATATGATTCATCCTTAATACAAACTTTTCCTACTCCAAGGAATTTTGCCATTTCTTTTAGATCAACTTCAGGTGTTTTTGAGTACTGAGGAAAACTTTCATGAAATTTTCTAGCCTTCTTAACTTCTTCAACACTCATGATAGGAAGATTTTTGTCATCACTTTTTGGCATAGTATTCATCTTCCACTTAAAACTAGTTTTAAACATAACTTCTCCTTTATTCTTTATTATTATATGTTATTTATTTATGTTTTCCAAATGTTCTTAATAATATGTATCTTTTAATGAATTATTTTCTATTGATTTATATTTTTTTATACTTTTTTCTCTTAAGATACATACCTTTTTTTTCATTAACTACCTTACCAGATTCTACGATTTTTTGACCTCTGAGAAATACATTTTCTATATTTCCATTTACAGTCTTACCTTCAAATAAGCAATAATCAGATTTAGAAACTTGGTTTTTAATACTTAATTTTGTTTTTTTCTTAGGGTTTATTATAACTATATCTGCATCATATCCCTTTTTTAAAAAGCCTTTCTTATCATATAAGCCAAAAAGATAAGAAGGATTCTCAGATAAAACTCTTGCCATATCTTCTAGTTTAATTTTTTTCTTCATTACTGCATCAAAAAGTAATATTCCTCTATATTCTACTAAATTAACTCCGCCTGGAATTTTTCTAAAATCATCTTTTCCAAGTTCCTTTTGCTTCATAGTAAACGAGCAATGATCTGTTGATATTATGTCTACAAGTCCACTCTTTATGCCCTTCCATAAATACTCACTATCAGATTTTTTTCTTATAGGAGGAGCGCAGACAAACTTGCTAGCACTTTCAAATTTACCATTATATACACTGTCATCAAAATATAAATATTGAGGACAAGTTTCTACATATACTGGAAGCTTTTTATCTTTTGCAATCTTTAATTCATCAAGTGCTTTTTTATTTGTTACATGAACTGCTATATATGGACAACCTGAGTTTTCAGTATAATATACAATCTTATTTACTGATTCAGCTTCTGCCACATCTGGTCTTGTAAGTGGATGCATTTTTACTTTATTATTATCTTCAATTCTTACTTCTGATCTAAGTGCTGCAATCATTCCATCATTTTCACAGTGTACTCCAGTTATTCCGCCGTGCTTTGAAATTTCTTGCATTGCTTCAAATAAATCTTTATCTTCAAGTTTTATATCATATGTTGTATATAATTTAAATGAAGTAACACCTTCTTTGATCATAAGAGAAACTTGTTCTTTAGCTTTTTCATTCCAATCACTTATAGACATATGAACGCCATAGTCACAGCTTACGCCATCTTTTGCTTTCTTAAGCCAGTTCTTAAGTCCTTCCTCTAAAGTTTCTCCCTTATACTGAGTTCCATAATCTATTATAGTAGTTGTGCCACCAGATACAGCTGCCTTTGTTCCTGACTCAAAATTATCTATAGTAGTTGTACCTGCAACAGATAAATCAAAATGAGTGTGCCCATCTATAAATCCAGGAAATAAATATTTGCCCTTGCAATCAATAACTTCCATATCAGAAGTTTCTTTAATCTTAGGAGCTACTTTTATAATTTTTTCACCACTAACAAGCAAATCTAATTTTTTAGATTTTGATGAATTTACAACTATTCCATTTTTAAATAAAATTTTGCTCATTAATTATTTTCTTTCATATGGAGTATCTTTAAGCGGAAGTATTGTTCTAAAGTTTCCATCCTTATTATAATATGCTCCTGCTATTGCTGGTGCAGTAGGTATAGTAACAATCTCACCACAACCAATAGAACCATTACTGTATTTAATTCCCTTCTTATCTATAACTATTGGTTCAATCTCTGGAACTTTATCTGCTTTAAATAAACCATAGGTTCCATATTTTGCTCCTACTTTTCCATTTTCAACTTTTAGATTTTCTGTAAGAGCATATCCCATACCCATTACTATTCCACCTTCAATCTGTCCTTCTACAGAAATCTTATTAACTGCCTTTCCTACTTCATGAGCACCAACCATCTGCTTTATTGTTCCATCATCATTTAGTATGCATACTTGTGTTGCATATCCATATGCTATATGACTTTTTGGATTTTTCTTATCTGAACCAAATTTATCTGTTGGTTCAAAATATTCTCCATAAAATCTTTTTCCTTCAAGTTTATCTAAATTTTTTCCATTAAATTCTTTTAACATAGCAAGAGAAGCCTGAACTGCTGCTTCACCAGAAACTAAAGTATGTCTTGAACCTGATGAGCAACCAGAATCAGGTGCATGTTCAGTTGTTGAATTAACCCATATAACTTTTGATTTTGGAAGCTTAAGTCTTTCACTTACTATCTGAGTTAATACTTCTGATACGCCTTGTCCATTTTCTGATGCACCACAATAAATTATTACTTTGCCATTTTTTACTTCTAGGACACATCTGCCATAATCAGGAAGGCCCACACCTACACCTGAGTTTTTCATTGCACATGCGATACCAACATTTTTATTTTTATAATAAATATCTTTAACTGCCTTTAGAGTTTCTACTATACCAGTACTCTTATCGGCAATCTGTCCATTGGTCATTACTTCGCCTGGCTTTACTGCATTGATGAATCTTATCTTCCATGGATCTATACCAGATAATTTAGCAAGTTTATTAATACACATTTCTGTTGCAAAACAAGTTTGTGTAACACCAAAACCTCTAAATGCTCCACTAGGAGGATTATTAGTATATACTGCATATCCTTTTACAAAAACATTTTTATAATTATATGGACCAGCTGCATGAGTACAAG
>CAMJPD010000013.1 GCA_946407765.1 uncultured Lachnospiraceae bacterium | reverse complement strand
TTCAAATTCTATATCAGAAAGTGCAATATCTATGTCATCATCCCAAGGAATAAACCCCTTGTGCCTTATTGCGCCAAGAAGAGAACCACTATCTAAAGTGTATTTGATATTCTTTGATACACAAAAATCGTGAATTTTTTTAAGGAGGCTTAGATTATTTTGCTGTGTCTTATTCATGTCCATAAAGATAAATTAATTATTAATAGCTTCTAATACTACTCTTGCCATATACTCAATCATTTCTTTTGTAAGACCTGGATATACTCCAAGCCAGAAAGTATCTTCCATTATTTTATCTGTATTTTTCAAATCTCCTATAATGCGATATTTGCTATCGTCATCCCAGATAGATTCAAAACATGGATGCTTAGTAAGATTTCCTGCAAATAAATTTCTAGTCTGTATATTCTTACTTTCTATATAATCCACAATTGCATTTCTACTTTTTCCGCTACTTTTTGCATTGTCATTAAGCGTGAGAAGAAAACCGAACCATGATGGTTTAGAATCCTTAGTTGCTTCTGGAAGATTTAAAAATTCACTAGCCCCGCCTTCGTCTAATAGTGCAAATAAATATTCAAAATTCTCTATTCTCTTATTAACAAAGTCTGGAAGTTTTTTAATCTGTGCAAGACCAATAGATGCTCCGAGGTCTGTTGCTTTGAGATTATATCCAAAATGAGAGTAAACATATTTGTGATCATAACCAAGTGGAAGTTTGCCATACTGCTTATCAAATCTATGATGACAAGTATTATCAACTCCTGAAGGACATACACAGTCGCGTCCCCAGTCTCTCATTGACATTGCAATCTTATGTAATAAGTTATCATTTGTATATACAGCACCGCCTTCCCCAGTTGTCATATGATGAGCTGGATAAAAGCTTGATGTTGCTATATCACCAAAAGTTCCTGTCATATGATAAGAACCATCTAATTTATACATTGCTCCTATTGCATCACAGTTATCCTCAATTAACCATAATTTATTCTTATTACAAAATTCCTTTACTAAAGCGACATTAAATGGGTTACCTAATGTATGAGCAATCATAATAGCTTTAGTTTTTTTACTTAATGCTTTTTCAAGATACGAACAATCTATATTATAAGTTCTTAAATCTACATCAACAAAAACAGGAATTGCTCCATATTGAATCATAGGACTTACCGTAGTTGGGAATCCTGCAGCAACAGTTATAACTTCATCTCCTGGATTTATTTTTCTATCTCCAAGTAATGGAGAAGTAAGCGTCATAAATGCAAGGAGGTTTGCACTAGAGCCTGAATTTACAAAAAGCGCATGCTTTACACCTAGATACTTTTCAAGTTCTTCTTCAAATGCATCATAGTAAGGACCCTGTGTTAACCAGAAATCAAGACTGCTAGATACTAGATTTACAAGTTCGTCTTCACCAAATACTCTTCCTGCATATCCCACTCTATCACCTTCTTTCCAAGCCTTAGGAGAAGATATGTTTTTAGCATATTCCTTTGTCAAATCTAATATTTTATTTTTAATTTCTTTATTATCCATTATTGTACCTATAAGTCTTATTTTAACATAAAAAAAGTATATTGACACAAAACTTAATTTTTGTTAGTATTGATTAGTTGCAAGCGCCTTTAGCTCAGCTGGTAGAGCAGCAGACTCTTAATCTGTTTGTCCGGGGTTCGATCCCCCGAAGGCGCATTTTTTTATTGATTATATCTTATTTAGTTTAGCAAATCCTGCAAGTAAGATTCTTTCACCACTATCTTTAAAATCTATTGTTACTTCAAAATCCTTTCCTATGTCTTTTATTGACTTAACTTTACCTTCACCAAATTTAATATGAGATACCAAATCACCTTCGTCATATGGAAGTTTTTCTGGTTTTTGATATGTTACGTGACTTTTAAATTTGGACAAATCTGCCTTAGCAGCTTTTACCACTTCCTTATTTACTACATAAGTATCTGATCTAGATGATTTGTGAGAATGAGCTTGGTCACTAAACTTATATTTATTATATGGCCTATCTTCTTCGTACACATCATCATAGAATCTATTACTTATCTCAGCATATTTACATTCAAACCCATCGCCCTTTGCTTCATCTACAAATCTTGATGGAATATACATAGCGCTTTTACCTTGGAAGAATTTTGAAACTGCTGATGATATATGGAGATTTTTTCTAGCCCTAGTCATTGCTACATAGGCAAGTCTTCTTTCTTCTTCAACTCCAACATCGCCGTCCATAAGAGACATGGCCGATGGGAATAAATTCTCGCTAAAGCCAACTATATATACATTGTCAAATTCCAATCCTTTGCTTGCATGTACTGTCATAAGTGTTAACTTTTTATCGCTTGCATCTAATTCATCAATATCTGCAACAAGAGATACTTCATTAAGAAAGTTATTGAGCGAATCCATTGCATCTTCTGTGTCACTTGATACAAATTCAGCCGCCTTATTTATAAGTTCATCTATATTAGATTCCCTTTCTATCCTTGCATCTATTCCTTCTTGAATTTCTACATCTTCAAGGTAACCTATCTTAGTTTTAAAGAACATAAGCATGGATTTTACATCCACTTCTGATTTTGCCTTAAGTATAATGTTATAAAAATCTTTCATCTTGCTAGCTGTTGATTTTATGACACCTATACTTGATGCATCATTAAGAAGCGAAAACATGCTACAATTCTGACTTATTGCTGCGGTCCTTAATTTTTCTATAGATGACTCGCCTATTCCTCGTGATGGAGTATTAATGATTCTAAGAAGTGATATATCGTCATTTGCATTAAGACACACTCTAAGATAGGCAATCATATCTTTGACTTCTTTTCTTTTATAGAATTGGACTCCACCTATAAGTCTATATGGTATGTTGGCATATACACAAGCTTCTTCAATAGACTTAGATTGTGAATTTGCCCTATATAGTATTGCAGTATTAGAATAATTTTTATCTTTTTTAATTTTTCTAATTAATTCATCAGCCTCTGTTTTATCACTTTTATACTCTTCGAATCTTACGGGATCCCCTATTGCATTTTCTGTCCACAAAACTTTTTCTTTTCTTCCTATATTATTAGATATAACTCTATTAGCTGCATTTAATATGTTTTGAGTCGATCTATAATTTTGTTCCAATTTTATAATTTTGGCATTTTCAAAATCAGATTCGAAGGATAATATATTTCGAATATTAGCTCCTCTGAAAGAATATATACTCTGATCTTCATCACCAACAACACATATGTTTTTATATTTGCTTGCTAGATATGAAACAATTAAGAATTGTATATCATTAGTATCCTGATACTCATCTATTAGAATGTATTTATATTTTTCTTGATATTTATCTAAGATGTCAGGATTTTCTTTAAATAACTGAGCTGTTTTAACAAGTAAGTCATCAAAATCTAGTACATTCGCTGTGTATTTTCTTTTTTCATACTCATTATAACACTCACTTACTTTTCTAGTGAAATCATCTATAGCATATTTTGCAGCATATTCTTCCGGTCCTACATTTATGTTTTTGGCTTTTGAAATTTCAGAAAGTATTGGTCTTTCTTTATTCTTTTTAGGATCGTAACCAAGATCCTTTATAATCTTCCTCATTATAGATTTTGAATCGTCAGTATCAATGATATTAAAATTCTTACCCATACCAATTCGTTCTATATCTATATGAAGTATTCTATTACACAAACTATGAAATGTAGATATAGTACAATCACTTGCACCTAGACCAAGCAAGTTTTCTACTCTTTCCTTCATTTCGTTGGCAGCCTTGTTAGTAAATGTTATTGCGAGTATATTATATGGTTTTATACCATGAGCAAGAAGATTTGCAATTCTATAAGTTATAACTCTCGTCTTACCTGAACCTGCACCTGCAACAACGAGTAGCGGCCCAGATAGACACTCTACCGCTTCTTTTTGTTTATCATTTAAAACACTTAAATCCATTAATATTTCCTATGTTAAATTTTATCACTGCTTGCATTATTTAGTGTATCAAGTATTCTATTTGCAAGATTTTTATCTATACCTTTTATCTTTGTAAGCTCTTCAATACTAGTATTTTTAATCTTATCTATGTCACTATAATTTTTTAATAATATTTGCTTTTTCTTAGGTCCAAGGCCACTTATATCATCAAGAATAGAATGTATTTGTTGCTTACTTCTTAGTGACCTATGGTATTCTATAGCAAATCTATGCGTTTCATCTTGTATCTTTGTTATATATTTATATAAATTCTTATATTCTCTATTCTCTGATAGATTTATTTCATTTCCATTATAATATAATGCTCTTGTCTGGTGCTTGTCATTCTTAACCATACCACAGACTGGAATATTAATATTTAATTTATTTAGAACTTCTAATACAACACCAACCTGTCCCTTACCTCCATCTATTAAAAATAAGTCCGGAAGATTATCAGGCCAAGCATTTACTCTCCTTGAAATTACCTCCCTGAGAGATCCATAATCATCGGCCCCTTCAACAGTTTTAATTTTAAATTTTCTATACTCGTTCTTTTTTTCAATTCCATCTATAAATACAACCATAGAAGCTACAGATAGCGTACCAAATGTATTAGATATATCATAAGATTCTATTCTTGATATTTTCCTTGCGCCTATTATATCCTTAAGTATCCCGAGAGAATCTTCATAGATTTTCTTATCTCTATCATGTTTATCTTGTTCATTTTTCAAACTAATCTTTGCATTTTCTGTTGCAAGTTTTAATAATTTATCCTTATCGCCCTTTTTTGGAATTACAAATTTAACTTTCTTTTTCTGGATATCCAAAAAATACTTTTCTAAAGTATCCCTATCCTCTATTTCCTCTTTAATCCATATTTGATTAGGTAGAAATGGACAATCTATATAATATAATTTAAGGAAGGTATCCATAATATCTGTTTCTGTATCATTTTCGTCAACGCTAATTATATGAGTACTCCTATCAACTATTTTTCCATCTCTTATTATAAATATCTGGAAACAAGCATTGCCCTTTTCCTTATATAATCCTATGATGTCCTTATCGTCAAAATCATTCCCTGTGATCTTCTGTCTTTGATTTAATGACAAAACTCCATTTAATTCATCTCTATATTTTGCTGCAAGTTCATATGCCTGCCTTTTTGATGCATCCTCCATCTTGGATCTCAATTCATCAGCAATTAGTTCTGTTTTCCCTTCTAATATCTTAATTACTGACTGAATATTGTCATTATAATCTTTTTTGCTTTGCTTACCCACACACGGAGCGTTACACTTATTTATATGATAATATAAACAAACTTTATTATTTTTACTTAAGGCACCGTCCTCTAATTGCATATTACAAGATCTAATTTTATAAGTTTTCTGCAATATATTAATTGCATCCTTAAGATCCCCACCAGCAACATATGGCCCAAAATATCTTGCATTATCTTTTAGTCTTCTTCTAGTTGTAAACATTCTTGGAAAATCTTCGCCAGTAGTAATTTTAATATAAGGAAATGTTTTATCATCTTTAAGCAAAGTATTATACTTAGGCCTATATTCCTTGATCATATTAGATTCAAGTATCAAACTTTCCACTTCATTATCTACAACAATATAATCAAAATGATCTATTAAGGATACCATCTGAGCTATCTTGTCAGATTTTTTATATGATGGACTGAAGTATTGACGGACTCTATTTTTTAATACCTTTGCCTTGCCAACATAAATAATAGTATCAGATGCATCATGCATTCTATAAACACCTGGTCTTGCTGGCAATTTTTCCAATTCTTTTTTTATGTCAAATGATTTCATATCAGAAAATATATCAATCTAGTTCTAATGCACCAGTATATAATTGATAATAAATACCCTTCTTAGCCATAAGCGATTCATGGTTTCCTCTTTCTATAATACGGCCATGGTCAAGGACCATAATCGCTGTTGCATTTCTTATTGTGGATAATCTATGGGCAATTACAAATACAGTTCTACCTTTCATTAATTCATCCATTCCTTGTTGAACAAGCTTTTCAGTTCTTATGTCTATAGATGATGTTGCCTCATCAAGAATCATTACTGGAGGATTTGCAACTGCAGCTCTTGCAATAGAAATTAATTGTCGTTGTCCTTGTGATAATCCCTCTCCTGCATTATCTAAGACAGTATTGTATCCATCTTTTAGCATTTCTATAAATGAATGTGCATTGGCAAGTTTTGCTGCAGCAATTACTTCTTCATCACTTGCATCAAGCCTTCCATATCGTATATTTTCCATTACTGTATCAGAAAATAAATGCACTTCTTGTAAAACTAACCCTATAGAATTTCTAAGGTCATATTTTTTTATTCTATTGATATTGATTCCATCATATCGTATCTTTCCTTCTTCTACATCATAAAATCTATTAATGAGATTTGAAATGGTAGTCTTTCCTGCTCCAGTCGCCCCTACTAGTGCAATTTTTTCTCCTGGCATTGCATATATATCTATACCCTGAAGAACAGGTTTTCCACTCTCATATGCAAAGTCAACATTATCAAATACTATAGCTCCCTTAAGAGGTATACGTTCAGGTTCATCATAACCTTTAGTGTGACGGAGCCATATCCATCTTTCACCATCTTCTTTTATAAGTTTTACATATCCATCATCTATTTCAACGTTTTGATCAAGTAACTTGAATATTCTCTCGCTACCAGCAAGAGCAAGTAAAACTGAATTCAGTTGAGAAGAAATCTGAGCTATAGGATTCGTATAATTTTTAATTAAGGTTAGGAATGAAATTATAGTTCCTATAGTAAATAAATCTATTCCTACTAGATGATAATTATGAATGTTGAATAGTGCACAATAAGCTCCAGCCACTGCAACAACAATATATAGCATATAACCAAGTGCATTCATCGCAGGCATAACAGAAAGTGCATAAATATTAGCATTAGTTACATTGTCGAACCATTCTTCATTCTTATTGTCAAAATTTTCAATAGCCTTATCTTCATAACAAAAAGATTTGATTTCCTTGGAACCCTTAATTAATTCTTCTACATATCCATTAAGATCAGCAACGCTTCTCTGTGTCCTTACAAAAAACTTACCACTCTTTGTTGACAAAAATTTTACACAGATAAGCATTATTATTGTAAATATCCAAACGCATATAGTTAAGTTTATGCTGAGAATTAGCATACTTATAGTGATTGTTATTATAGTAAACCCCTGAGTTAAAAACTGAGGGAGTATTTCTGAAAAAATCTGTCTCAGTGTGTCTACGTCATTAGAGAAAGTACTCATAATATCGCCAACTTTGGTCTCATCAAAATACTTTATCTCAAAATGTTGCATCCTAGCAAATAAATTATCTCTTATTTCTTTGAAAATACTATGTGCAATTCTAAGCATAGTCTGAGTGAAAATTAAAGTACATATTACACCGATATATACTGCTACGCCTACCTTGAATATAGCACTAAGCATATCTGTAAAATCTGGATTTGGAGATGCAAGAAGAGGCACTATGTAATTATCTATAAGTGATTTTAGGAAAAGTGATAATGCAACGCTAGAAACACTTGAAATTATCATACATATGATAACAATAGAAAGTCTTATCTTATACTTTCCAAGGTATGTTAATAGACGCAACATATTCTTAAAGTTGAACTTAATCTTATTAGTATATTCTCGTTGTTTAACCTTAGGTACCATTAATTATGCAGCCTCTTTCACCTGTGTTTCATATATATCCCTATAAATATCAGATGTCTTAAGTAGTTCGTTGTGAGTTCCAAATGCTAGAATCTTGCCATCATCCATTATTATAATTTTATCAGCTTCCATAACTGAGCTTACTCTTTGAGCAATTATTATCTTTGTTACATTAGGGTAGATATCTCTAAGACCAGATCTTATTTTAGACTCTGTCTTAGTATCAACAGCAGATGTAGAATCATCAAAAATTAATATCTTAGGATTTTTCAGTATTGCTCTTGCAATACATAATCTCTGCCTCTGACCACCTGAAAAATTAGAGCCACCTTGCTCAACAGTAGAATCATATTTTCCTTCTTTCTCGTTTATAAATTCACTAGCACAAGCAATATCAGCTGCCTTAGCCATCTCTTCATAACTTGCACTCTTATTTCCAAATCTTAAATTGTCTGCAATAGTTCCAGAAAATAAAACATTCTTCTGCAAAACCATTCCAATAGAATCTCTAAGTGCCTTCAGTTGATAATCCTTTACATTTACCCCGCCAATTAACACTTCGCCACTTAACGTATCGTAAAACCTTGGCAATAAACTAATTAAAGAAGTTTTTCCAGAACCCGTTGCGCCCATGATGCCTATAGTCTGACCTGATTCAATTTTTAAATTTATATTAGACAAAACATTCTTCTGGGCAGTACTAGAATATTTAAAGTTTACATTCTTAAATTCTATCGATCCGTTTTTAATTTCTGTAATAGGGTTAGGGCTATCTACGATATCACTATTAGTTAAAAGAACTTCATATATTCTTTTTGCAGATTCAGCAGAAATAATGAACATAACAAATGCCATAGATGTCATCATAAGGCTCATTAGAATTTGCAAACCATATGCAATAAGTGACATCATCTGTCCTGTTGTAAATCCTAAGTCAGGATTATTTCCTGATGCTATTACAGCCTTACTTCCTATCCATGCAACAGCAATGATACAGGTAAATGACACAAGTTGCATAGCAGGATAACCAAGAACCATGTATTGTTCTCCCTTAACAGAGTATTTCTTAATGTCATCAGTTATTGCTGTAAACTTATTGATTTCATATTCTTCTCTATTGAATGTTTTAACTACTCTAATAGCTCTTATATTTTCAGAAAGGCAATTATTCATCCTATCTATTGCTTTGAATAATTTATCGAATATAGGAAAGGCTAATCTTGAAATAATTGCAATGCCAATAGCAAGTATGACAGCAACTATCACAAATATTCTTGCTATTCTTGCATTAATCAAAAATGCTGCAACTATAGAAAATATAAGCATAAAAATTCCGCGAACCGTTCCCCTTATCATCATTTGAAACGCTTGTTGTATAAAAGTAACATCTTCTGTAAGTCTTGTTACTAAGGAACCAGCCGAGAATGTATCAACATTATGAAATGAAAATTCTTGGATCTTCTTAAATAAATCTCTTCTTAAATTTTTACCAAAGCCACTACCTGCCACAGTTGCAAAATATGCACATGCAATACCACATAACATCTGCAATATGGCAAATAAAAACAATAATCCACCAAACCTATACACATAGGCCATATCTGACTTTTCAATACCATAATCAATGAGCCTAGCCATGACCCATGGTATGCTAACTTCAAAAATGACTTCTAAAGCGACAAATATTGCAGATAGAAAGCTTTGAAGTTTAAATTCTCGTATACTTTTTGCTAATGTTTTAATCATTATAAACTTGATAAACTATAACACAAAAAAAATATCACTTCAAATAACTAACCTTATAATGAAGATTTGGTATTAAACTCGTGAATAGAAAACTTATCATCAACAACTATTACAGAAATTGATTCAGAAAAATCCTTATTGACCTTTTTTATTATTTCTGCCATTTCTTCGTTGTCTGGATTTACAAGCAATAAGGTAGTTGATAACATGTCTCCAATAAGAGAAGAATTAGAAATTACAGTTACACTATATAAATTATTATCAACAGGATAACCAGTTTTAGGATCTATTATATGACTATATAATTTATCATCTCCATTCACTTTAGAATATCTTTGATATATTCCGCTTGTTACAACTGATTTATCATTGATATGCAATACTTTAATAACATCATTACTTGATTCAGAAAAAGGTCTCTCAATTCCTATATTAAAATCCTCAAATAGACTCTTAGAACCTATACAAGTTATGTTACCACCTAAATTTATCACTGCCGATCTCACAGAATTAGATTTGAAATACTCCTTAATTCTATCGCAGGCATATCCCTTTACTATTGCGCCAAAGTCATACCTGGCACCAATAGAATCAAGAGCTTCATCAATCTCTTCCTTAGTTGGAAGGGAGCTTCTATTTTTTACATCCCATAAAGTAGTTAAACTTTCTATAGTTACATCAAACTTTTCATTAGATAATAAATGAAAATATGCTGCATATTCTAATAGATTCTTGGTTTCATCACTTAGAACTACCCTACTGTTATTAGCCTTATATATTTCACTTTGTGGATTAGTCTTCGAAAACTTTTCATCAAGCTGCCTGCATAAATTGAAGGCCTCGTCAATAAGCTCTCCCTTTCTTCGTGTTGAAATAGTTTTATCATAAATTGATATTGAAATATAAGTATCAAAGGCAAATGAGCTCTTAGTTAATTTAGAATGACCAATAGTTAATATTAAAAATACAACTATTACTATAGCCACAATTATAGTAGATTTTTTATTAAATTTAAGTCCCTTCATTATTATATTCTAATCTTCTATACCTAAGGTTTCAATAATATCAATTTTTTCTTTCTCTGGACCAAGCTTAGATAGATTGTTAACTATTCTCGTATTTCTAAGCTCTATATCTTCTGTGGACTTCTGTGCATCTGATAAGTGTTTTTTAAGACGTTTTATATTTTCTTCATTAGTGCCAAATTGTTTTTTAATATTCTCAAGCAGTTTCACAATTTCCCTAGAATCCTCATTAATCTTAAGATACTTAAATCCAACTGATAGTGAATTAATTATAGCTGTTATATTAGTTGGTCCTACTACTATTACTCTATATTTTGAAAGACAATCATTAGCAAGGTTGCCAAGTCTTAAAACTTCTGAATATATACCTTCGCTTGGGAGAAACATAAGTGCAAACTCCGAGGTTATAGGTGGATTAATATACTTAGACTTGATGCTTTTGGCCTGGGATTCAATTGCATTTTTTAAGTTTTTCTGTGCAAGTTCAAGAGCATCCTTATCACAATTATCACTTGCTTCAACTATCTTATTATATATATCTACATTAAACTTTGCATCAATAGGTATATAAATTACACCATTATTATTTTCCTTATCGGGAACTTTTATTACAAAATCTACAGCCTCATTACTTCCTTCACTCACAGAGAACTGTTTCTCGTACTGGGACCTATCCATAGTATTTTCAAGTATGCTTTCTAATTGAATCTCACCAAACATTCCTCGTGTTTTAGTATTAGTAAACGTTTTTCTTAAATCCATTACATTGGATGATAATTGGCTGATTTCTCCAAGACTTTTCTGCAAATTCTGTAATGTCATATCAATTTGTGAAAAATTCTGAGATAATTTCTCATTAAGATTTTTCTCAAGCTTCTCATTAACTCTTTCATTAATCAGGTCTAGCTTTTGTTCATTAGTTGTTCGTATATTTTCAAGACTTTTAGATAAAGTTTCGATTATATCCCTTGTACTACTGTTAATTTTCTCTAGTTTTTCTTCATTAGTTTTACGAATTACTTCTAATTTCTCATCATTGAGTTCTCTCATGCTTGTAATATTTACAAACAAATCCTTAAGAGTTTTTTCAGATTGCAAATTATATTCCTTAATTATGTCATTAAATCTATTGTTTATTTTATTGGATACATCTTCTCTTAGATTATAATTCTGTTCAGATAATTTAGAAATTAGATCTAGATTGTTGTCTGAATTAGTATCAACTATATCCTTAACAGTTCCTCCGAGAAGTTTTATAAGTAAACTTTTATATTTTACTACTAATATTAATATTGCTAATAATATTACTAACACGATAATGAATAGAATAATTATTGCAATATTCACATTAACGATATTCCCTTCCATATTACCTCCTTAATACATTGGTTGCTAAACTAACTACCTAAATAGTATCAAATAGCTTGTACATTTTTTGTCGCAAAATAGTAATGTACTTTATAGGTATTATGAAAGCATCTTCTTTCTTATTGCTGCGATTTCTCTAATAAGATCTGCTGATTTTTCTATACCAAGACATGGATCTGTTATTGATTTGCCATATACACCATCTTCAACTTTCTGACATCCGTCTTCTATGTAAGATTCTATCATGAGGCCTTTTACCAAGTTTTTAATTCTTACGTGCTCAGTCATTGAGTGAAGAACTTCTTTGGCTATTCTTATCTGTTCCATATACTGTTTATTACTATTAGCATGATTACAGTCTATAACTACTGATGGGTTTTCAAAGTGTTCATTATTATATCTATCTGCAAGAAAAATCAAACTTTCATAATGATAATTTTCACGAGACTCACCATGATGGTTTACATAACCTCTAAGAATTGCATGGGCAAATGGATTGCCTTTAGATGAAACTTCATAACCTCTATATATAAAAGTATGTGGGTGTTCTGCTGCTTTGATTGCATTAAGCATTACTGAAATATCTCCAGATGTTGGGTTCTTCATACCAATTGGAATCTCTATACCACTTGCTGTAAGCCTATGCTGTTGGTCTTCTACAGACCTTGCTCCAACTGCAACATAAGTAAGCAAATCATCTAAATAAATATGATTTTCAGGATATAACATTTCATCTGCGCATGAAAATTTTGTTTCCTGCAATGCAATTAAGTGAAGTCTTCTAATTTCTATGATTCCCTTAAACATATCTGGATCTGCTTCTGGATTTGGTTGATGAAGCATGCCCTTATAGCCCTCACCTGTTGTTCGTGGCTTATTAGTATATATTCTTGGAACAATAACTAGTTGCTCCTTTACTAATGGTTCATCGGCAATAGTTCTTAATCTTTTAATATAATCAATTACTGAATCTTCTCTATCGGCAGAACATGGTCCAATCACTAATAAAAATTTATTAGATGCTCCAGTAAAAATATCCTGGACTTCCTTATCATTAGCCTTTTTTATGGCTGCGAGTTCTTCTGGAACAGGATACATGTTTTTTATTTCATCTGGATTTGGTAATTGCCTTTTGTAAACTAAATTCATATTATCACCTTATTTTTTATTGTTAAAATAACTTCTTCTTTTTGTTGAAAGCTTCATCATTTGCTTTATTTCCTCTTCATTATCTTCACTTATAAACTTACGAAGAGTAGTCATCTGACTTATAAAAGAATCAATTTCTGCGATTAGAGCTTTCTTGTTAGTTAGAAATAACTCTGTCCACATATTTTCGTTAATATTAGCAATACGAGTTAAATCTCTGAATGAATCACCAGTATAATCAACTAAGTGCTCAGAATCCTTACATGTCATAAGAGCTACTGCAATACAGTGTGCAAGCTGAGATAAGAAGGCAATCATTTCATCATGTTCCTTAGGAGAAAGTATGGAGATCTTTCTAAACCCTAAAGCGTTTGCAATTTCTCTAGCAAATGCAATTCCTTCATCAGTATTCTTGTCAGTTGGAGTAATTATATAATTAGCACCTTTAAATATTCCATCATCTGAATTTATTATCCCGCAAACCTCTCTTCCTGCCATAGGATGCGCGCCTATATATTCTACTCTATCCTTCAATCTATCTTGTATTTCATATACTACTGATTCTTTAACTCCAGTAACATCAGTTATTATAGCACCATCCTTGATAAAAATCCCATATTTTTCTATGCAGTTAGTAAATGCATGAGGAGTTAAAGCAAATATTATTCTATCAAACTGATTGATAAAATCTTTATCATATTCATTACTGCCATCCTTTATAATATTATGTTCCTTGGCATATTCTATTGTATCCGTATTAGTGTCTATAGCATAAACTTCATATCCTGATTTTGTAAGACCTCTTGCATATGAGCCACCTATAAGACCAAGACCAATTATTAAAATCTTTTTCATTTTATCTCCTTAACTTATACTTGCCCCAAGTAATTTTAAATCTTCAAAATATTTTGGATAGCTCTTTTTTACACATTCACTGTTTTCTATTTCTATATCGAATTCTGAAGATAATAAACTAAGTGACATTGCTATTCTATGGTCATTATGTGAATCTAAGTGAGTTTCAGGCTTAGATAGATTAGACTTATTAACTATAATTTCATTATCTAATATATCTATCTTGGCACCACATTTCCTAAGCTCAGATGCGATTGCCTCTCCCCTATCACTTTCTTTTATTTTAAGTCTTCTTGTGCCTGTAAATTTTGCACCATATTTAAGCGCGGCAATAGTAATAAGTACAGGACCTAGGTCTATACAGTTAGAAATATCCAGACTTACAAATCCATCATTTATTTTTTTAAAATATTCCATATAAATTTTATCTGATTGAATAGAATTGGTATTAAGCCCAGTAATTTCTATATTTGATCCAAGATAATTGAATGCATCTATAAATGCAGCATTAGAATAATCTCCTTCTATACTAAAGTCAGAAGATTTATATTCTTGATTGCCTTTGATATTATAAGATAATTTACCATCAATAATATTTTCTCTAATTTCTATTCTATATTTTTTAAGTACATCTATGGTCATATCTACATAATTTCTACTTTCTAACTCTGTTGTTATATTAATACTACTTTCTGTATCTGTAAGTGGGAGTGCATACATAAGTCCAGAGATGTATTGTGAACTTACATTTCCAGATAGAGAATAATCTCCTGAATTTATTTTACCTATAGTTGTGATAGAATATTCATCCTTATTAAATATGACTGACTTAAAAATTTCTGAATAAATGTCTATGCCTCTTTCTATAAGACGCTTAGATCCAATAAATCTGGCATTAGCATATTTTTGGAGTGCAATAGGCATAAAAATCCTAAGCGTTGTCCCAGATTCATTACAATCAAAGACCGGCAAGGGAGTTATATTCATTTCTTTTTTAAATATAACCCTTCCGCTTTCATAATCTATAACATGCTTTCTTCCATATGCATTAATACAATTAAGGCTTGCTTTTATATCATCGCTAAAATCTAAATTTGAAATAACACTTTCATTATTTGATAGACAAGAAGCATATAAATATCTGTGTGCATAACTTTTACTTGGTCTTGCAACAATACTTCCGCTCAATTTTGATTTTCTAATTTCTACTTTCATTAAATTAAGATTTATCTAATATATTTTTTATCTCTTTGGCAATATCTAGCTCTGACAATATCTCTTCATCGCAAACTTTCTTATAAATGGGTAGTCTTTCTTTGTACACCTTAGCAAGAAGTTTTTCTGAACCCGTAAGAGGCCTTGATGTTGCATCTTGAAGTTCACCTATAGGCCTATTTATAAAAAACAATTTACCATATAATTTTAAATTTTGTACGTTTTCATCTCTCAATATAGCCCCACCACCTGTTGCTATAATAACATTTTGTTTATCTGATATTTCCTTTATTACGTCTGACTCTATTTCCCTAAATTTTTCTTCTCCATATTTATTTATATACTCTGATGGTGACATACCAACTTTTTGTTCAATGAGTTCATCAGTATCAATAAATTCTTTATCCATCATTCTACTCATCTTTCTACCAATTGTAGACTTCCCACAACCTGGCATGCCTATTAGGACAATATTTTGTCTTCCACTTAAGTATTTATAAAAAAGTTCACTAGTTGTTTTATTGATATCACCAACTTCTTTCTTAGTAAATAACTCTTTACTATCGTACCTTTGTATTATATTATCATCAACAAATATTTTACTTGCGTTTACTGCTTGAGATATAAGCATATAAAGGCCCGTTGCTGTCTTTATGCCTCTACTTTCTGCATCAGAAATCAATTTAGTTCTATATGGGTTATAAACAACGTCCATTATAAACTCTAATTTTTTAAAATCATCAAGATTTACAAGCTCATTATCAAAAATATTAGGATAGGTGCCACATGCAGTTGCATTTATTAATATATTTATTTTAGAACTTATCTGCTTAATATCTTCATATAATACATCTCCCTTTACTTTCGATGTATTCCTGTACGCTTTATAAATACTAGCAGCGCCGCATTTTTCTACTGCGTAAAAAATTGTATTAGATGTAGCTCCTGTTCCAAGAATTAAAACATTCTTTCCCTGAAAATTAACTTTAAAATGGTCAAATGTTGCTATAACTCCATATATGTCAGTATTAAATCCATAAAGTTCACCTTTTATATTGACAACTGTATTTACTGCTCCTATCTCTCTTGCATCAGGACTTAATTTTGAAATATAAGATAGAACTTTTTTCTTATATGGAATAGTAACATTTATTGCTTTAAAATTACGAGAAGTCATGAACTCATTAAAATAACTTTCATCTAGCTCATGTAACTCATAGTTATAATCAGCAATCTGAGAATGAACCTGTTTTGAAAAACTATGCTTTAAAGGTTTTCCTATTAAACCGTATTCCATACAAATATTTACTAAATTATATAATTCCCTGCAATCTTTAACATATCGCAAAAAGGTTTAAGTGCAGTCATCATTTGCTTTGCCTTATCGCTTTCAAGGTCGCCTTCAATTTCACAGAAAAAATAATATTGCCACATTAGATTTTTAAGTGGTCTACTTTTTAAATTTCTCATATTGAATCCATGAACACCTATGACGTCAAGACATTTTGCAAGTGCTCCAGCCACATTTTTTACTGTGAACACTAATATAAAATTCTTTTTAGATGTCATTTCGCTACTATAACTAGTTAGGATTCTAGAAAATGCAGCAAATCTAGTTTTATTAGATTCTGCGTTATTAATTTTCTCATTTAATATTTTCAATCCAAATAATTTTGCATTTTCCTTACTTGCAATAACTGCACAATTTTTGCCGCCAAGATCTTTTAATCTTTTTGCTGCAAATGCAGTATTTACTTCCTCTATAGTTTTGTAATTATGGTCAATAATAAATTTAGAGCACTGCTCCAGTGCCTGTGGATGAGATATGACCGTGTCAATGTCAGAGATATTTGCATCTTCTAATCCAAGGAGGCTGTGTTCAACTTCTAAATCATATATCCTATTAATATATAGACTCCTTTGAAATATTAAGTCCATCACTTCACCTATATCACCAGCAAAAGAATTTTCAAGAGGGAGAACTGCTCTATCGCAGTTTCCATCTTCACAATTCTTATATGCAGAAATGAAATTTGGAGATGAAACAAATTCGCATCCTGGATACATTTGCTTTGCCGCAATATATGCATAAGAACCCTCGATTCCTGAATATGCAATTTTGAGACCATTCATCAAGCTATATTGATATTCCTTAGATATATTCATTACAGATTTTATGTAATTAACATAATAAGGTTTAATTTCTTCATTAGAAATTAGCTTTAAATTATTATCTATGACTAATTTTTCTCTACTCTCATCAGTTATAGGTATTGAATTTTCCTTCTTATATGCTGCAACTTGTTTTGCAAGGTCCATACGCTTTGAGAATAGATCAGCCATTTGTGAATCAATTTTATTAATTTCTTCTCTTATTTTATTTAAATCTTCCATAAATACTCCATTTAGATAATATTATTTATTTTTATAATAATTATATAGTTCTTTAAACTTAACTATTGAATTCTTAATAACATCTTCCTTAACACAATATGATATTCTAAAATATCCAGACACTCCAAAACTAGTACTTGGAACAATTAATAAATTATAATCTAATGCCTTCTTAGAAAACTCCTTGTCATCTGGACATAAAGCTTTTACAAACAAATAGAATGCTCCATCTGGATAAATACATTCATATCCTATATTAGAAAGTTCTTCGTACAAATACTTGACGTTGTTTTTGTATATACTAAAATCTGATTTTTTATTTATTATATGAGGAATTATAAACTGAAATAGTGATGGCGCACATACATACCCACTTGCCCTGCCTGCACCACATATTGCATAGTAGAGATCTATTGCATTTTCTGCTTTAGGATTTACTGCCACATATCCTATTCTTTCACCAGGAATTGAAACCACTTTAGAAAATGAATAATTTATTATTGAGTTATCATAAAATTTTGTAAAGAATGTAAATGGTTTATTATCATTATAAATCAGTTCTCTATATGGTTCATCTGAAATTAAGTAAATTGGGTGATTAAATTCTTTCTGCTTCTTATCTAATATTTCGGAAATTTTCGTTACAATTTTATCATCCAGGACAACACCTGTTGGATTATTTGGAGAATTAATTATAACTGCTCTAGTATTCTCATTTACAATCTCCTCTAAGTCTATAAGATCAGGATAAAAATTATTAAAATTTGGTATACATGGTACACATTTTCCACCTGCATTTTCTATAAAAACTTTATATTCTGGAAAATATGGGGCAAATACTATTATTTCATCATTAGGATCTGATATTAATGCTTTAAGTGTGATAGCAAGACCTGCAGCTGCTCCGCATGTCATATAAATTAAATTTTTATCTAGCGATACAGAATATTTTTCATTTATATAATTAGCAACAGCTCCTCTAACTTCTTCATCCCCTTGAGCAGATGTATAGCCGTGTAAGTCATTAGTAGAAAGTTTTCTATATTGATAATTTGGATTAGGACTTTCTATTTCTACATCAACGTCATTCTTACCCTTAACATCAACTATTTTAGATACCATAAATAAATTTTTTATTGTATCAAAAAGTTCTCTTGGAGGTAAGATGCTTGGATTGCCTATAGAAAAATCATAGACATTTTCTGCTCCATATTTTTGTTTTAATTCCTTTCCTTTTTCAAAAAGCTCTCTAATTGCAGAACGCTCTTTACCGAAAGACAGCATATCAGAGTTAATCATATTAGATATCCTTCAAAAAATAATCTATTGCAAGTAAGTATCCATTAGTTCCCTTGCCTATGATACTTTTTGCACAATATGATTTTATCATGCTCTTTCTTCTAAATGCTTCTCTCTTATTTACATTAGATATATGAACTTCAACTGTTTTTATATTTACAGCCTTAAGTGCATCAAGTATTGCAATGCTCGTATGAGTGTATGCTGCAGGATTTATTATAATTCCATCATATTTTTTATATGCTTTCTGTATTGCAGTAACAATATCTCCCTCGTAATTACTTTGTGTAACTGAGACACTGATATGTTTTTTCTTGGCATATGATCTAATTTCAGATACTAAACTTTTATATGTCTTGGTGCCGTATATATTTTTTTCTCTAACACCTAACATATTAATATTAGGTCCATTTATTACTAGAAGTTTCATATCACACCTTGCCATTTACAAAATCATTTCCATATCTTACAGCAAATAAATCAAGTATTACTAAATATGATACAGCATCAATTACAGGACACGCCCTATGTGCTATAAATGGATCATGACGACCTTCGATTTTAATTTTAGTTCCTTCCTTTTTCATAAAGTGAACAGTTTCTTGTTCTTTATATATTGATGGTGTTGGTTTAACAACTGTCTTAAAGATTACTGGTGCTCCATTTGTAATTCCGCCATTTATTCCACCATTGTTATTTGTTCTATATAAAATCTTCCCGTCTACAGTATATGGGATATCGTTAGCATCACCACCATTATGATTTGCATAATCAAATCCCATTCCAAAACTAATTCCTTTAATCGCAGGAATACCAAATATTGCTTTTGACAATTCACCCTCTACAGTATCAAACATAGGTTCGCCAAGACCTATTGGTAAATTATAAATTGCTGTTTCAGTAACAGCACCAATACTGTCTCCACTTTTCTTGGCATCTTCAACTTCTTTTAGCACTTTTTCTTTTGCATCTCTTTCTAACATTGGAAAGTCAGATGATTTTAGAAAATATGTATCTTCCATCATTACAATATTTCGATCTTTTATATCCTTAACTTGTAAAATATGTGTACCTATTTTTATATCATATTTTAATAAACACATCTCTGCTATGGCACCTGCAGCAACTAACGCAGCTGTAAGTCTCCCAGAAAATCTGCCACCACCTCTGTGATCTGAAAAGCCGTGGTACTTTTCAAACTGAGTATAATCTGCATGAGATGGTCTCATAATGCCATACTTATCATCATATACTTTATCGTCAACATTTTTATTATCTATAATAATACACAGAGGAGCTCCTGTTGTGACATTATTAAATATTCCACTAACAATCTTAAAATTATCTTCTTCTACTCTATTAGTAGATGTAGACGGATTTGGTCTTCTTTTTGCAAGTCTTTCTTTAATTAAATCAATATTTATTTTTACACCACAAGGTGGGCTATCAATAAGAGCCCCTACACAGGTGCCATGACTTTCTCCAAAAATTGTAGTTTTTATTTGTTTTCCAAAATAATTCAAGTATCGCCTCTAAAAAATGTGTTCTAATAGATTAATATTATAAACATTTTTATAAAATTTGTAAACAAATAGAGATATTAGATAGATAGAATTGGATTTTTAATAGAATTATTCGTCTCTTTGGCTTCCTGTTTTGATAATTGTGTATTTTCCTGAAAGCTCTGGGAAATTATTTAAAATTCCATTTATGATGCTACTACCTTTTTTATCCCAAGCATAAACATGTATGCTATGGAATTTTCTTTGTTTATACCATGTATCAAATACTGAATATTTTATATGTCTTTCTTCAAATGCCATTAGAACTCTTGTTGATATATCATCATCTTCTATACTAATTTCATATTTCCACACATAATCGCGAAGACCTTGTTCCTTAAGCGACATAGCAATCCATATGGCTACTGAATTCGTAATGAGTGATACAACAATTGAAGTCCATACATCTATTGTGGCAACTGTTTTCACTATAATTATATTTAAGATAATATAGGCATCTGCAGCTATTACTGCTAAGATTTTCTTTTGTGTAGTATTAATTAGAATATTTTTAATGTTGTAAAGAACTAGTTCTAATATTCTAAGCAATAAATATGCTGAAATTCCTGCGGCTCCTATTCCTATAACAAAATTCATTCTCTATCCTCTTATTATTCGCTTTTTTTATTTCTCATCATGAGTGACCAAAGTGCATCCTTCGGAGATTTATTTTCAAATATAATTCCATAAAGTGTTTCAAGCAGAGGCATGTCAACTTGATATTTATTTTTAAGTTTCATTGCAGCTGGTAAGCAATTTATTCCTTCAACAACCATTCCTGTTTCTTCAATTGCATCAGAAACTGAATGTCCTTCTCCTATAAGTCTCCCGCATTTATTATTTCTACTGTGGATACTCATACCAGTTACTATTAAATCTCCAATTCCTGCAAGGCCATAAAATGTTTCTCTCTTGTAACCTATTTTTTCACCAAGTCTTATCATCTCTGCAAGGCCTCTTGTTAAAATTGCTGCTTTAGAATTGTCTCCGAATCCTAGCCCTGTAGAGATTCCACATATAAGTGCATAAATATTTTTAAAAGCTCCGCAAAATTCAACGCCAAGTATGTCATCATTAGTATAAACTCTAAAATTTTCATTCATGAAATAATTTTGTATTTTTTTAGCTGCTTCTATATTTTTTGAAGCAGATACTATCGTAGTTGGCATACCCTTAGATACTTCTTCTGCATGAGTCGGACCAGATAGTGCAACCACTTCATTTTTCTTGCCATACTTTTTCAGCACATCTTCTACCACTTCTGACATATATAATAAATTATCTGTTTCTATTCCCTTAGCGACTATTGTAATAATTGCATTATCTTCAATGCGAGATGCCATAAGCTCAGATACTTCTCTAACATATGGAGATGATACAGCGATAACAACTAAGTCCTGACCCTTCATTGCCCTTCCCATATCTAATTCAAATTTTATAGTATCTGGAATATCTAAAAGTGGAAGATTTTTAATATGATGGTTGTTTTTAACATACTCTATTTCTTTTTCACTATGAGACCATACTGTAATTGAATATTTATTGTCATATAAAACTTTTACAAGTGCCATGCCCCAAGTGCCTGCGCCAAGAACTACTGCCATATTATTCTCCTTGAAATTATTAATATTATAATGCTTATATACCAGTTAGAAAATTATATTTTAAATATATATTCTGCCTTTTTCGCCTCAGCATCAAATTTCTTTGAAACTAGAAATTTTGATAGAATCATATCAGAAAACTCATTAGTGTTTTTAAGTTCAAAATCGAAACAGTCTAATCCTTCAAATTTTAAATCAATTGTGGTCTTATCAGATATTGTAAGTAACAATATAATACTATCCTTTTCTGTGCTATTAGCTATTATCTGGTTCATTATAGTTTCTTCTAAAATGAGTGTAATAGAATTCATCTTATTTAATTCAAACTTCTTACTTGCTAGATATGGCATTATCTTTTCGAGAAGCTTATATAAGTCAAATGAATCAGACTGTATCGTATAATTGAACGAATTAATTCTATTAACAAAGTTTCTTGTTTTTTCTTTACTTGGATTATTAAGTATCTTATCAGCTGGACCATCTTCATATATGATTCCTTCATCTAGATAAAATATTCTTGTCGCTACTGCAGATACGAAATCTAAATCATGTGAAGTTATAATAAATGTTATTCCCTTTTCAGCAAAAGATCTTACAATGTCTGATATTTCAAGCGTCATAGATGGGTCAAGTGCACTTGTTGGCTCATCCATAAGGACAACTTTTGGCTCCATCGCAAGAGTGCGCACTATCGCCACTCTTTGCTTCTGCCCGCCGGATAATTGGTATGGATATGCATTTGCCCTCTCTTGCATTGATACTCTTGCAAGGAGCTCTCGTGCAATCTTACTTGCCTCTTCCTTGGATTTATGTCTGATTTGAGTTAATCCTATTGTTATATTTTCTTCTACGGTAAGATTCTCATATAAATTAAAATTTTGGAATACAAAACCTACATCCCTGTGAACCGTGAGCAGATCACAATTAGGGTCGAAAATATCAATTCCATCTACAATTATGCGACCTCCAGATAATTCCTCGAGCCTGTCTATGCATCTGAGTAGCGTTGTCTTTCCGGTACCACTTCGTCCCATGATAACAACAATTTCACCCTTATCTATGGATGCATCAATATTTTTAATCGGCGTTACATTGTTATAAGTTTTTTTAACATTTTGAAGTTTTAGCATATTATCCTTAATCCTCTTTGATCCATTTTATTT
>CAMJPD010000012.1 GCA_946407765.1 uncultured Lachnospiraceae bacterium | reverse complement strand
GCCTAAGAGGATTCGAACCTCCGACCCACGGCTTAGAAGGCCGTTGCTCTATCCAGCTGAGCTATAGACTCACTAAGTGTGAATTATAATATTTTAGAAAAAAAATGTCAATAGAATGGAAGTTTTGGATTAATAAAAGTTTAGCGTTCGTTAAAAGTTAGATAGCTATCGCTATTGACTCAAAAAAATAACGTTGTTAAAATGTAAATAAAATAATGCTTGCATGATAAATGCAAGTGCAAAAGGAGATTTATTAATGAATACTCTAGCAAAAAAACCTGCACTTCTTGTAGGTGGCATTATTCTCGGAATAGGTGCAGCTATACTTGCTGTATCAGGCAATCCTGGAAACATGGCTTTCTGTATAGCATGTTTCGTAAGAGATATTGCTGGTGCAGTTAAGCTTCACAATGCACCTCCTGTAGAATATTTCAGACCAGAAATTGTTGGTCTTGTATGTGGATCAATGATTATCTCACTTGGCACAAAAGAATTTAAAGTAACAGCAGGACAAAGTCCATTACTTAAGTTCTTCCTTGGTGCTATCACTATGATCATGGCACTTGTTTTCCTTGGCTGCCCTCTTAGAATGTTAATAAGAATGGCTGCAGGAGACCTAAATGCTTATGTTGGATTCGTAGGTTATGTATGTGGATGTGGTATAGGCACATTCTTCTTAAAACAAAACTACGATACAGGTGAAGCAAGAGAAATCCCATCTCTTTCTGGATACATTCTTCCTTTAGTTTTAATAGCTGGTTTGATACTTTATGTATTAGATCCATTCAAGGTAGAAGATGGTAAGGTAGTTAACGCTTTATTTAATCATAGCATAACAGGTCCAGGTTCTATGCATGCAGCAGTACATATTTCTTTAATTGTAGGTATCATCTTTGGTGCTATAGCACAAAAGACTAGAGCATGCTTTGCAGGCGGAATAAGAAATGCATTCTTTATGAAAGATTTTGATCTTCTCATGCCTATCCTTGGCATATTCATCACTCTCTTAGTATTTAATGTAGTAAGAGGTACGTTTAATCCTTCTTTCATAAAGCAGCCAATAGCACATGTAGATCATGTATTTAACTTTGTTCCTATGATGGGAGTTGGTCTTTGTGCAGTTCTTGCAGGTGGATGTCCTATGAGACAGTTAATTCTTGCAGGTTCTGGCTCAGCTGATAGTGCATGTAACGTTCTTGGTATGCTTGTTGGTGCAGCATTTGCACATAACTTTGGCCTTGCTTCTGCAGCATCTTCATTTGAAGGTAATGTAGTTACAGGTGGCGGTCCTACTGCAGCAGGAAAAGTTGCTACAATAGTATGCCTTGTTATTGCATTAATAATTGGATTCGCTAATAAAGAAGTTAAGAATTGATTGATGTAATTTATCCATAAATCCATAAACTGCTCTCCTAGTGGGGGCAGTTTTTGTTTGCCTTGATAATTATATTAATATAGAAAAAATGATATAATCATAATATGAAAATTATTGTTACAGGGGCGAATTCTTTCATAGGTTTTAATTTATGTAAGAACTTAGTGGAAGATAAAATAGATGTTTATGCCCTTATTAATAAAAATACTGACAAGGTTGATTTACTTCATGGAAATCCACATTTTCATGTAATAACAAACATAAATGATATAAAAGAAACTGATATAACCGCACTATATCATTTTGCCTGGCAGGGGATAGATAAAAGTTCAAGAAATGATAAAAAAATTCAAGAATCAAATATAGAAATGTCTAAGGATATACTAGAATATGCAATAAGTAAAAAAATACCAAAGTTTATATATGCAGGTTCTCAGGCAGAAATAGGACTTAGGTCTGAATACGGAAGAGCAAAGGCAGAATTTGCTGATTTTGCAGAAGAAAATATAGCTAAAAATAATAGCGATATGAAATTTTTTCACCTAAGAATATTTTCTGTATACGGTAAGGGTGACCATGAAGATACGCTCATAAACAATCTTATAACTTCAGTTAGAAACAATTCTAAAATTAAACTATCTAAGGCAGAACAATTGTGGAATTATATTTATATAGATGATGCTGTAGACATTTTAAAATATTTTATTGATGATGATAAAATGAAGGAAATCCCGCATAGAAAGTATTACGAATTAGGATCAGATGAAACTAAACCGCTTAAAGAGTATATAGGAGATATAGCAAAGATAAATGATAAGTTTGATAAGTCTAATCTAGAGTTTGGGGCTATAGAATCTAATATAGAAGGCGATTTTGGACTTAATCCAGATATATCATGGATAAAAAATTATAAATTTACTAAATTTGATGATGCAATTAAGTTGTTATAATGTATAATAAAAAGATAATTATTGGAGGCAGTATATATCAATATGGCAGGAAATGATAAAAAGTTAGTTGAGCAAATCACATCTAGAGATGTTGATTTTGCGCAGTGGTACACAGATGTAGTTAAAAAAGCAGAACTTTGTGATTATACTTCAGTAAAAGGTTGTATGGTCTTAAGACCTGCAGGTTATGCAATATGGGAAAATATTATGCATGGCCTTGATAAGAGATTTAAGGAAACTGGTGTAGAAAATTGTGCCATGCCTCTTTTTATTCCAGAATCATTACTCAATAAAGAAAAGGAACATGTTGAAGGTTTTGCACCAGAAGTTGCATGGGTAACAGAAGGCGGTAGTGAAAAGTTAGAAGAAAAATTATGCGTAAGACCTACAAGTGAAACATTATTTTGTGATTATTATTCTAAAATTGTTAAGTCTTGGAGAGATCTTCCTCAAGTTTTAAATCAGTGGTGTTCTGTAGTTCGTTGGGAGAAAACAACGAGACCATTCCTTCGTTCTCGTGAGTTCTGGTGGCAAGAAGGACATACTCTTCATGAGACATCTAAGGAAGCACAGGATAGAACAATTCAGATGCTTAACATATATGCAGATTTTTGCAAGGAAGAACTTGCAATTCCAGTTATTAAGGGAGAAAAAACTGCTAAGGAAAGATTTGCAGGAGCTATAGCAACTTATACTATAGAAGCTCTTATGCATGATGGAAAAGCACTTCAATCTGGAACAAGTCATAACTTTGGTGATGGATTTGCCAAAGCTTATGATATAAAATTTTTAGATAAGGAAAGTAAACTCAGCAATCCATTCCAGACATCTTGGGGAATGTCTACAAGAATTATTGGAGCAATTATTATGGTTCATGGAGATGATTCAGGTCTTAAGCTCCCTCCAAGAATTGCACCCGTACAAGTTATGATCGTTCCTATTCAGATGGAAAAGGAAGAAGTAGTTTCTAAAGCAAGAGAAATACTTGAACGCCTTAAGAAGCATGGAATAAGATGTAAGATTGATCTAACAGATAAGAGACCAGGATATAAATTTAGTGAGCAAGAAATGAGAGGTATTCCTCTTAGAATAGAAATCGGTGCAAGAGATATAGAAAATAATGTGGCAGTCCTTGCAAGAAGAGATAATGGAGAAAAGATAAGTGCATCTCTTGATAATATAGAAGAAGAAGTTTCTAAAACTTTAGATAATATTCAATCTAATATGCTCGATGTTGCGAGTAAGTTTTTAGATTCTCATATGTCCGTAGCAAGATCGACAGATGAAATATTAAGCCATCTAAGAGAAAACCCAGGATTTGTAAAGGCAATGTGGTGCGGCGATCGTGAGTGTGAAGATAAATTAAAAGATTTAGATGGAATAACAAGTAGATGTATGCCATTTGAACAAGAGCACTTAGATGATAAATGTGCGATTTGTGGTAAGCCAGCTAAACATATGGTTATCTGGGGTAAGGCATATTAATTTATTATATGACTATAAACCTGCCGGAAAATGTTAAAAAAATTATTAATCAATTGCAAAATGCAGGATATGAAGCTTATGCTGTCGGTGGGTGCGTAAGAGATAGTTTACTTGGAAGAAAACCAGATGATTGGGACATAACAACTAATGCAAGACCGCAGGAAGTAAAGAAAATTTTTAAAAGCACTGTTGACACAGGTATTAAACACGGAACGGTAACTGTATTATTTAAGGACGATAATAATTATAAATCTTATGAAGTTACAACATATAGATGTGATGGATTATATTCAGATGGAAGACATCCTGATGATGTTACTTTCGTAAATAATTTACATGAGGATTTAGCAAGAAGAGATTTTACAATCAATGCATTAGCATATAATGATGATGCTGGCCTTGTAGATGAATTTTCAGGAATATATGACTTAAATAATAAAAAAGTAAGAGCAGTAGGAGAACCTAAAAAGAGATTTGAAGAAGATGCACTTAGGATGATGAGAGCAATTAGATTTTCTGCCCAGCTTTCATTTGATATAGATAGTGCCACATATGATGCAATAAAAGATCTTGCTCCAAACCTTGCTAATGTAAGTAAGGAGAGAATAGCAATAGAATTAATTAAGACTATTACATCAGATAACCCTTCTTATGTATATTTATTTAAAAAAGCAGGGCTTGCAAAATTTATTACAAATGACTTTGAAAATATTACCGAGAGCGAGCTAGTTAAAACAAATAAGAAGCACATTGCCTTTTTTTCATTACTTTATAATAATAGTGATATATCATCCAGTATACTTTATGATTTAAAATTAGATATGGACACTATCAATAAGGTAAAAAAGTTAATTAGAGAGAAGGAAAAAATAAGTGGTATAGAAGATGGCAATAAAGTGCATAAGCATTTGATGCAGGAAACAGTTATAAAATCAATAGTTTTTAACCTAGGATATGACCTTTCAAAAGATTTTATAAATACAATAAGTTTTAAATATAAAACTGACTTTAATGATATAATAAAAATAATTGATCAATATGAGAATGAAGGTGTGCCGATATTTTTAAGTGACCTTGCTGTAGATGGTGATTGGTTTAAAAGCCTAGGACTAGAAGGAAAAAATATTGGTTCTGCGATGAGCTTTGTTCTCGAAAAAATATGGGCAGATAAAGCTCTTAACAATAAGCAAAATATATTGGATATTTTAAAAACAAATAAATTAATTTAATTTTTAGGGAGTAAGCTTATGGAAGGAAAGTTTTCAAAGCCACTTGAGTTTGGAACAGGTGGAATGCGTGGCATCATGGGACCTAAGGAAGGACAGATTAATGAGTTATCACTTCGAAGAGCAACACAAGGTTTCTCAAACTTTTTAAACAATTATAAACAGATATTAAATCGAATACCAGATAATGATCCTAAAAAGGTATTTGATAAGAAATTGTCAAGGCATCTATATAACGATTTTCCAAAAAGAGAAATGGCTGTAGTTGTATCATATGATACGAGAAAGAACTCTCCAGAGTTTGCCAAGATTGTAGCCCTTACATTTGCGGCAAATGATATAAGAGTATATCTTTGTGACAGACCAACTCCTACGCCAACCCTTTCCTTTGGAATAAGAAGACTCAACGCAATTGGCGGAGTTAATATAACTGCATCACACAATACTAAAGAATATAATGGATATAAATTATACTTATCTGATGGAGCTCAGTTTACTTATCCATATGATGAAATAATTACTGAAGAAATTCAGAAGATAGAATACGTTTCAGATTGTAAACTTATGGATGAAAAGGAAGCATATTCTAAGGATTTAATTGTTAATCTTGGTGACGATTTTTATAATGAGTATGTATCAGAAGTTGAATCTCTCATAACAGAAAATAAACTAATTAAAGAAAAAGGAAATACTCTTAAAGTAGTTTATACTCCATTCCATGGCTGCGGTAGGGATTATGTTAAGAGAGTTTTTAAGGATATAGGGTTTACATCACTTTACACAGTTAAGGAACAAGAAGTGTGGGATGGAAAATTTGCAACAGTAAAGTCTCCAAATCCTGAAAACGTTGAAAGTTTTAAGATGGCAATAGACCTCGCTAAAAAGCATAAGGCAGATATTATTATAGGAACCGACCCTGATTCAGATAGGCTTGGACTTCTTGCAAGAGATAGGAAGGGGGCATATGTAAGCTTTGACGGAAACAAAATTGTTTCAATCATGTGTGATTACTTACTTGCCAATAAAGATAAATTTATGCCAAGTAATAAAAAGCATTTTGTTGTAAAATCATTTGTTACAACTACACTTATAGATAAGATATGTAAGTACTATGGAGTAAATTGTTATTCAGTTGCAACAGGATTTAAAAATATAGCAGCTTGCATTTATGCACATGAAGACAATGAACAATTGATATTTGGGTGCGAAGAATCTAATGGAGGTCTACTTGGAGATTTTATTAGAGACAAGGATGGAATATCTGCTGCTGAAATGATTTCTGAAATTGCACTTGTAATGAAAGAAAAAAATATGAACTTAGTAGAGTACTATGATGATATTCTAAGAAGATGCGGCAGAGTATATTCTAAGAATGTAAGTGTTACATTTGACAATGAGAAGGTAAAGCAGGACTTCCTTACGATGCAGAAAGGTCTCATGGACAATCCTCCTAAAAAGTTTGCTGGAATAGATGTTGAGTCTGTAGAAGATTATAAGAATTCTATATTCCGTGATATTAAGAAAGGAACTACTAAGGAAATTAATTTACCAAAGACAGATGCATTAGTAATAAATCTTGTTGATGGATCTAAGGTATGCTTGAGGCCGTCAGGCACAGAACCTAAAGTAAAATATTATTTTATATTCGATAAGAGTAAGGAATCTTGATGAAATAATAAAACTGCCATATGGCAGTTTTATTTTGTTGTTTTATATTTACTTTTAATAAATTTCTGAATAGATTTAAATGTTTCATCAGACAGGTCATGTTCTACTTTGCAAGCATCAATCATAGATTGTTTTTTGCTTGTTCCGAGATATTCGAATAACATTGCAAGTGTTTTGTGTCTGGTCCATATCTCATTGGCAATTCCAAGACCCTTTTCGGTGAGGACAATCATACCGTTTTTATCCATATTGATGTACCCACCTTCTTTCAGCTTTTTAGTGGCATAAGTGATACTTGGTTTTGAAACATTCATATGCGTAGCAATATCTACAGAACGTACATAGCCTTGTTCTTCTTTTATATTAAGTATTGCTTCCAAGTAATCTTCAGTTGATTCATGAAGTTTTTCATCTACCTCTTTCATTTAATTTATGTTAAATTATTTTAACTCTTATGTCAAATGTATCTATATTTAGATAGTGTTTTATAAGCTAAGTTTTGTATATATAATAATTAAAAATACTTTTATGTTATAATACCGATATGAATGAAATTTTCTTAAATCGAGCAGTAGTGGCTATAGCGCTATTAGAGTTACTTTGTGCATATAAACAGCTGCATATGCTTCAGCTCAATTCATATAATATAGACTCACACTCTATATGGATTAAGAAAAATCTTAAATCATTTATTTCCAATATTATCTTACTTATTGCATCTATTATTAGGTTATTTGTTCCAAGCTTTACAGTAGATATAGTAATAGTGATATTGTTGTTTACTATACTTATAGAGAACCTACCTCATAAAGCCAAGAAAAAATTTGTTATAACATATAGAATTATAAGACTTATCATCAGTTTAGTAATAATATTATTCCTTACATATCTCCCATATGTTTTATGCAAACTTGGCGTGCTTGAAGATAATAGTAAATTATATTTTTCTATAATACTAATTGGATTATCCATAGAGCCTTTACTTGTTCACATGGCAAATGTGATCAATACGCCGATAGAGAAAATACTTAGAAACCGATTTATCAATGATGCAAAATCTATGTTAGATAGTAGTAGCGACTTGATAACAATAGGAGTAACTGGAAGTTACGGCAAAACCAGTGTGAAAAATTTCTTGCATCATCTTCTTTCAATAGAATATGGCACATTAAAAACCCCAGATAGTTTTAATACTACACTTGGAGTTACAAGAGCAATAAGAGAAAATCTAAATGCAACACACAAGTTTTTTATAGCCGAGATGGGAGCAAGAAGAAGAAAAGATATAAAGGAAATATGCGATTTAGTTAATCCAAAATATTGCATAATATCTAGTATAGGACCACAGCATCTAGAGACATTTAAAACTATAGAAAATATTGCAACTACTAAATTTGAACTTGTAGACAGTGTAATTAAAAATTCTGGAAAAGTATTTGTATGTGGTGATAATAAATATATACAAGATAAATTAAGCGAAGAGAAATATAAATCATATAAATATATATTTACATATGGAATTAACAAGGATAATAACTATTATGCTGATAATATACATATAGAAAATGGTAGAACTTATTGGGATTTTGTTGATAATATAAACAATACAAAATTTACAATAGACACTAGTCTTCTTGGCAATCACAATATCCAAAATTTAGTAGGTGTTATTGCATTATGTATTAATAATAACTTTCTTAAGCCAGAACAAATCACAGATAGAATAAAATCTATAAAGCCTATAGACCATAGACTTGAACTTAAAAATCTTGGTGACTCTCTTATGATTGATGATGCATTTAATTCTAATCCAGACGGAGCAAAGGCAGCTCTTGATGTCCTTGCTACTTTTGATGGCTATGAAAAAATAATAATAACTCCTGGTATGGTAGAGTTAGGTTCTGTGGAAGAAGAAGAAAATAAGAAACTGGGATTATATGCAAGCAGTATATGTAATAGAATTTATATGGTTGGCAAGAAGAGAGCAGATATAATTTCAAAAGGTATAGAACAAAATGAAAATTTGCATGAAGTTAAAACATTTGATAAAGTAGAAGATGCTATTATATATGCAAGGGCCCTTAGCTGTGATAGACCTAAGGTAATCTTGATCGAAAATGACTTACCAGATAATTATTTATAAAAGTTCGGAGATGGTATGAAAATTAAAGTAGCACTTGTTTTTGGTGGAAAAAGTACTGAACATGAAATATCAATTATATCTGCCTTACAAAGTTATGAATGGTTTGACCATAATAAATACGAAGTTTTTCCAGTCTACTTAAGTAAAGACAATGAATTTTATTTTGGTGAAGATTTATCTAAGATAGAAAATTATAAGAATATAAAATCATTAATTTCAAAATCAATTAAAGTTCAATTTGAAAAAGAAGGATCTAGATATTATATAAATAGTATTGGTAGTGGTTTATTTACAAGGAAGATACATCAAGAAGTAGATGTAGCTTTTCTAGTTGTTCATGGAACCAATGTAGAAGACGGAAATCTAACAGGATATTTTCATACTATAGGTCTTCCTGTTTCTGGACCTAATGTTCTTTCAGCTTCTCTTGCAATGGATAAATATGTATCTAAGAAGTTTTTGAAAGAAGAAGGCATACCAGTTCTAGATGCAATACTTCTTAATAGACATGAAGATATTAACTATGATGAATTATTACAAAAGGTTAAACTTCCAGTAATTGTAAAAGCAGTTAATCTTGGCTCTAGTATAGGAATTTATATTGTTAAGAAAGAAGATGAGTTGAAGGATAAGATAGAAGCTGCATTTGCCTTCTCAGAAAATGTTTTAATTGAAAAGATGGTAACAAATCTTAAGGAAATAAATTGTGCAATTCTGGGCGATAGCGAGAGTATTAGTATAAGCGCACTTGAAGAACCTGTACTTAACAATGATATATTATCATTTGCAGATAAATATTTATCAGGTTCTAAAGGAAAATCTGGTGATACTAAAATTTCCAATTCTTCTAAAGTAACTAATTCAAAATCTGGCATGGCAAGTTTATCAAGGAAGATTCCTGCAGATGTCGATAAAAAAACTGAAACTGAAATTAAAAATTTATCATCTAGGATTTTTAAGTTGCTTAGGTGCTCTGGTGTGGCAAGATTAGATTTTATAATGGACATGGACGATAACAAAATATATTTTAATGAAATTAATATGCCACCAGGTTCGCTTGCGTATTATCTATTTGAACCAGCTGGAATATCTAAATCTGAACTTGCTGATAGGATAGTTAATATTGCATTGAAACAAAAGAGAATAGAGGATGATATCAACTTTACATTTGAATCTAATGTACTTAGCAATATAAATACATCTGGAACCAAGAAATAAGGATTAAAATTTATTAATGATATTTTCTAGCTTAACATTTATATATATATTCTTGCCTCTGTTATTTTTGCTATATGCAATAAATCCTAATGTTACATACAGAAAATTTATACTCACATTATTTTCTCTCATATTCTATGCATGGGGCGAGCCAGTATATATATTGCTTCTAATTTTTATCGTCTATATTAATTATAGGTATGCTCTAATAATATTTAGTGGTAGGAGACAAAGTTATAAGAGAGGATTTCTCATAATTGCTATAGTAATAAATTTGCTCTGTCTTGCAATATTTAAATATTTATCATTAATAATAGAAACATTGAATCTAATTCCAATTATAAACATTCCTTATATAAGACTTGCACTTCCAGTTGGAATTAGCTTTTTTACATTTCAAGCTATGTCCTACACGATAGATGTATATAGAGGAGAAGTAGAACCGCAAAGAAAATTTATGCCTTTTCTTATGTATGTATCTTTCTTTCCTCAACTTGTTGCAGGACCTATAGTTCGTTATGTAGATATAGAAAAAGATATAGATAATAGAAAATTAGATGCTGTTAATATGTTCAATGGATTATTTAGATTTTCTATAGGACTTGCGAAAAAAGTTATGCTTGCAAATTCACTTGGAAATGTCTGTAACTTGCTAACCACTAATAACAGTATACCATCAGTATTAAGTACTTGGCTTATATCTATATTTTTTACATTGCAATTATATTTTGACTTTTCAGGTTATTCTGATATGGCAATAGGCCTTGGTAAATTTTTTAATTTTACTTTCCTTGAAAACTTTAATTATCCATATGAAGCAACAAGTGTAACTGATTTTTGGAGAAGGTGGAATATATCATTATCTTCTTTCTTTCGCGATTACGTATATATACCTCTTGGAGGAAAGTATTCTAGGCAGATTAGAAATATAATCATAGTATGGGCCCTCACAGGATTGTGGCATGGTGCAAGTTGGAACTTTTGTTTGTGGGGACTTTACTATGCGCTTTTACTTATAATAGAAAAATATTTCTTGCAAAAAGTATTTAGTAAGATTCCAAAGATATTATCATCATTCATAGGACATATATATTTGATATTTATGACTGTTGTTGGATTTACTATTTTTTATTACACTGACTTTGAATCATTAATTAAAGCTTTAAAAAATATGTTTGGCCTTTCAATTGCTCCAGCAACAAACATGATTAGCACATCTATATTAAACGACAATTTGGTTTTATTAATAATTGCTATAATAGGAAGCTTTTCACTCGTAAGCAGAATATGCAAATTTATTGTAAGTAAGATAAATAATAATAAAGTTACATATATATTGAAAGCTATAGTTATAATTACATTTTTATTTATATCAACTGCCTTGTTAATAGGTAATAGTTATAATCCATTTTTATATTTTAGATTTTAATTATGGGAACAATTAATGTAAGCGCTGAAAAATTAAATAAGAGTGATAAGATATTAATAAGAGTATTGTTATCTCTAATAATTATAATGTTTTATGCATTAAGTATTTTTAATATATTTCAGCCTCACAGGAAAACAATTTCGGAATTAGAGAATAGAAATCTTGAAACATTTCCTGAATTTACATTTGATGCGTTTATGAGTGGAAGTTTTTTTGAGAAGATAGACCTTTTTGTATCTGATACATTCATATATAGAGATGAACTTATGTCTCTATCCCAAAAAATTAATTCTTATAAATCAATTAGTAATTTTATAAAAGAAAGCGACGATCATTTTGTTTTCATTCCATCAAAAGCAGGAGAGATGGTTGATATTAAGAAGGGATTTGAGGAAGAGACATCTGAAAACAATGTAGAATCTATTGAAGAAACTTTATTTGACAATATAGATAATCTGATAAGTGAAACTACAAAAGCTATAGAATATAAAGATGAAGAAGGAGCTGCAGAAAAAATAACGGGATATATTTTATATAAAGACATTCCTTATCATTCAGGCTGGGTTGATTTTAAAGGAGTGGGTATGTATGCCGATACTCTGAAATTGTATTCTGAAACATTTCCAAATGCTAGAATCTCAAGTGTAGTTGCACCTATGTCATCTCTTATATTGGACAATAAAACGATACAGAAATCTTTATTAAATCAACAAGAAGCCATAGATACAATTAATAGTATGCTTCCAGAAAATGTAAATGCATTAAACATTTGCTATTCTCTTTATAATCATAAAGATGAAAACGTATATTTTAAATATGATCATCATTGGACTCACAGAGGCGCTTATTATGCTTATGAAGCATTTTGTAAGAGTATAGGGCTTAAACCAACTCCTATAGATAATATGGAAATGGTTTTAATAAATAAAGGTTGGCAAGGAACAACTTATGCAAGCACAGGAGATGAGAGACTTAAAAGTGGAAGAGAAAAACTAGAAGTATATATGCCTACAAAACAAAATCTCATGGTTCTAATTGATAATAAAACTGGAGAAGCTAAAACTTATGATTCATGTATAGTCAGAGATTCAGTTTCATATACTGCACTTATTGGAGGAGATAACCCATACACAGTAATAAGCATTCCTGAAAATCCCCAAGATAAAAATATACTTGTTATTAAAGACTCTTATGGTAATGGTTTTTGCACTTACCTTTGTGAAAATTATGGAAACATAATTATCATAGATCCACGTCATGTTAATTATAATATACTTCCTATTGTGAAGGATTTTAATATTACAGATGTTGTATTCATGGTCGCACTATATAATACATGTAATAAAACCTTCCTTGGCAAGGCTAAAGATATAGTTACTATGTCTAGTCCTTGACACATAACTATTTGAATTTCATTCATTATTATTGTAGAATTAATACTTGTTTAATTATTTGAATATAAAATCATAACAAAAAGGATATAATTATGGAGAAAAGTTTATTAAAGATTTTGAGTTTTGTATGCGCAGCGGTGCTTGTTCTATCAACATTTGCCTATGCCAATGGTCTTGTTAATCCATTTGCAACTTATGAAGGCTTGACTCTAGCTGCAACTGTTCGTACTCCAGTTGGAGTTCCTCTTGATTTAAATTCAATGGGAGTTAAGTTTCCAGAAAATACATTAGTTGCACCAAATCAACTTGAAAATCTTAAAGTAAAGTCTGTAATGACTGGATTTTCTTCATCTAAGGCAGCTTCTAATATTCCAACTGATGCAATATCATATCAGACACAGTATGCAAAACTTGGAGGAATATTCCTTGCTTATTCTAACTCAGTTTATTTTACATTTGACTGTGGTTATGAAGGTGGTGTAACTAATAAAATTCTTGATACTCTTAAAGAAAAAAATGTTAGAGCAGTATTTTTTGTAACAGGAACTTATGCAAGAGATAACCAAGATCTAGTTCGCAGGATGATAGCAGAAGGTCATGTTGTAGGAAATCATACTTGGTCTCACCCAGATTGTCCACAGAAAAATCTACTTGAAGTGCAAGAGGATATTTTTAAGTGTAACCAATATGTGAAAGATACATTTAATTATGATATGAAATTATTTAGGTATCCTTATGGATATTTTTCAGAAATGTTACTTAAATTTATTGGACTTCAAGGATTTGTTCAACTATTTTGGTCATATGGATATAGAGACTGGGTTGTAAATGAACAGCCAGATGAAGCATTATCTAGGAGAAATGTTATTAATGCAGCATGTCCTGGTATGATTTATCTCTTGCATGCAGAAAGTACAACTAATGCCAACATCCTTGGTGATTGTATAGATGGTATTAGGGCCAAGGGCTTCCTTATTGGTGACTGTGCAGATTTTCTTAAATATTAATTATCGATAATATAGAAACTTATCCATGATAAAAAATCTTTCTAATAATTTTAAAAAACTATTTTCTTTTATTCTAGTTTTTTCATTTGTTTTGTCATCATCTGCCCGCGCTGGTTTTTCTAGCGATCTATTTGTTAAAAGGTCAGATGTCATAATAGACATGCCAAATGGGTCTATATCATCTGGAAATGTTTTAGGTGATAATTCAATGTTATTTAATGCCACTGATATAGGTACAAAGCTCGATCTTAGTAGGTTTAATATAAAATTTCCAGAAAGAATAGATGTAGATGAAAGTATTCTATCTGGTTTATCTAATGAGCCTATCGAAACAGGCTATGGTCCAACAAGAACAGATGATAATATTCCACTAAAGGCTTTTCATTATAGGGATACGTACGGCGACCTTGGCGGAGTTTTTATAGCTGATGTAAAAGAAGGCGAGAAAAAAATTTATTTAACATTTGATTGCGGTTATGAAGGAGGGCATACTTTTGAGATATTAGATGCATTAAAAGAAAAAAATGTCCGGGCTGTGTTTTTTATAACTGGCAATTATGCAAGGGATAGTGAGGACCATGTAAGAAGAATGATTGATGATGGACACATAGTTGGTAATCATACTTGGTCTCATATTGACTGTGCAAGGTCAACGCTTAAAGAAGTGCAAAATAATATATTTGAAGTACATGACTTTGTAAAAAATAAATTTGATTATGAGATGAAGTTATTTAGATATCCTTATGGAAATTTTTCTGAACAGACACTTAAATACATCTCTATGCAAGGATATAAACAAATATTTTGGACATTTGGTTATAAAGATTATGACACACAAAATCAACCAACTAATGCGTATGGCAAGATGGAAATACTAACTGCAGCTTGCCCAGGAAATATTTATCTTTTACATGCCGAAAGCAAAACCAATGCAAGCATACTCGCAGAATGTATAGACGAAATTAGAGCAAGCGGGTTTACTATAGGAGATCCTATAGACTTACTTATAAATTAAGGGTGTGCTAAAAAGCACACTTTTTTATTAAAATTATATAGTAAATATAATAAAAATTTTTGCTTGAATAGAATCTATCTTTGATTTATAATTACATAAGTTTTTTTAGGAGTAAGAGTTCTTATGTCTGTAAAATATATTTTTGTAACAGGTGGTGTTGTTTCCGGGCTAGGCAAGGGAATCACTGCCGCATCTTTAGGTCGTTTATTTAAAGCAAGAGGTTATAAGGTCACAATGCAGAAGTTTGATCCATATCTCAATATGGACCCTGGCATGATGAATCCTATGCAACATGGTGAAGTTTTTGTAACAGGTGACGGAGCAGAGTGCGATCTTGATATCGGTCACTATGAAAGGTTTATTAATGAATCTCTTACCAAAAATGCCAATATAACCTCAGGTAAAATTTATTGGTCTGTACTTAATAAAGAAAGAAAGGGCGAGTATGGTGGCGGAACAGTTCAAGTTATTCCTCACATCACTAATGAAATTAAATCAAAAATATATCTAGGCTCTAAGGATCTTCCTAAAAAAGAAGTTGAAATATCAATTATAGAAATTGGTGGAACTGTTGGTGATATTGAATCTCAACCATTTATAGAAGCAGTTCGTCAATTTAAGCACGAGATAGGACCAGGCAATGCAATAAATGTTCATGTAACTCTCATACCATATATTAAATCAAGCGAAGAATTAAAAACAAAACCAACACAGATGTCAGTTAAGACTCTCCAAGGTATGGGTCTTCAACCAGATATTATTGTATGCAGAACAGAGCATGAGCTTGATGCAGGAACTAAGGGAAAGATTGCACTCTTTTGTAATGTTCCAAAAGAAAATGTAATCACTAATGCAGATGTAGATACTTTATATGAAGTGCCTATTGCTCTTGAAGAAGAAGGAATTGCAGAAGCTGCTCTTAAAGCGCTACATTTGCCTGCCGCTAAACCAAATCTTACAGCTTGGAAGAAGATGATTTCTAATTGGAAGAATCCAAAATCAGAAATTACAGTAGGTCTAGTTGGTAAGTATGTTGCAATGCATGATGCCTATCTTTCGGTTGTAGAAGCTCTTCGTGCAGCTGGCGCAAAGCATCAAGTGAAAGTAAATATTGAATGGATAGATTCTGAAAAAATTACAAAGTCTACAGTTAATTCTCTTCTTAAAAAACTTGATGGAATAATAGTTCCAGGTGGCTTTGGAAAGAGAAGTATAGAAAATATTATGCTCGCAGTACGCTTTGCTCGTGAAAAGAAAATTCCATATCTTGGAATCTGTCTTGGACTTCAGCTTGCAACAATTGAATTTGCAAGGAATGTTCTTGGCCTTGAAGATGCTAATTCAAGTGAATTCAATCCACATACAAAAAATCCTGTTATAGATTTACTTCCAGAACAAATTGGAATAGAAGTTCTTGGAGGAACACTTAGACTTGGAAATTATGAATGTAAGCTTGTAAAAGGCACCAAGGTTTATAAATTATATGGCGAAACAACAATAGAAGAAAGACATAGACATAGATATTTTGTAAATAATAATTATGTTCCAGCAATGGAAGAAAAGGGAATGATATTCCCTGCTAGAAGTGATAATGGCCGCACAGTAGAAATGCTCGAACTCAAAGATCACCCATTCTTTATTGCAACTCAGTGTCACCCAGAATTTAATTCAAGACCTGACCACCCACGTCCATTATTTGATGGCTTTGTTGCAGCAATGAAGAAAACAGCGAGAAAAATTAAATAATAACTAATCTACTTAATAATCTTTTAATAAAATCATATTATATATATTATGTAAAAGTGTTATAATTTATTAAACACTAGTTTAGATTTGTTTTTGTGTGTTTTATTTCAGGTAGAGGACGTTTCTTATGAAGAAGATTAAAAAGATTTTAGCCTTATCACTTGTAGCAGTAATGCTGTTAAATATGACTTTATCCCAAGTAACTGTATTTGCGGGTGAAGTTTCTCCAGATTTAGAAAGCGTAGATCAAAGTGTAGATAAGGAGCAAACTAGTGAAACTAGTTTATCTTTTGATTTAGAAAATTTAGAAGAAACTAATACTAATGAAAAAATAGATGAAATAAATGAAGAAGATGAAGAGACCATAGAAGATAAATTACCAAAGGAAGAGCCTGAAGATAAAAATGATTATATAGATGAAAGTGATGAATCTACTATAGAAGAAACAGACAAAAAAATAGAAACAGAAAATGAAACTAGTGATGAAACAATAGATTTTGATGTTGAAACTAAAGCTAAAGCTGATGAGGAAAACGAAACTAAGCAAGAAGAAATAAAAGAAGAGACAACTGATGTATCTGAAGAAGAAAATTCTACCGAAGAAACAGATGAAACAATTACAGAAGAAGATTTAAAAGAAGTACTTGAAGGCACAAGCGAGAGTATGGCAGAAAATGAAGCCGAAACTGTAGCCGAAACTGAAATAGAGAATGAAACTGCTATTGAAGAATCAAATTCGACCTACGAAACAAATGCAGAAGAATTTGATATAGCAACTGCATCTGAAGCAGAAGAGATTGAATATATAGAAGAAAACGATACCTATCCACCTATTGCAACAAGCTCTGAGGCCGATGTAGAAGAAATTGTAATTTTAGATGAAATTATAGCAACTCTATCTGAAATCAAAGCCGAAACAAATGCTATAAAGCCTATAAAATTTGTAACAGCAACTAATTCTATAATCATTAATTCATTTGAGAAAACAGATCGTGGCTTTAAGCTTACTAAGGATATAGATGTTAATAATACTATTTATATTGTTGATGATGAATTATATCTAGTAGATGGCGATTATATATTTACTAGTGAAGATGAAGAATCAAAACTCGAAGTTCTAAATGAGTATGATTCCATTGAAGATTATCTTGATAAGAACAAAATATCACCGTCAAGAGATGTTTTATTTGACCTAAATGGTAATGATATTACAAATGTAAATATTAAAGTTTTATCAGCAAATGTAGATTTTTATGGAAATAATGAATTAACTGGTGATGATACAACTATAGAAAATTCTTATAATACCGACGAACTAGGTATAATAAAGGCAGATGCAGCAAAAGATGCCATATATTTAGACAATTCAAAAATCTCAATTAATATGGCCTATGTTTATGGTGGTGGTGGTATAGATTATTCTGAAGACGAAGCAGATGGTAAGAGCGCGGTATATTTTAGTTCAAGTGTGAACAACTATCTTAAGTATGTGAACGGTGCATTAATAGGTGGTGATGGTGCAAAAAGATATGGAAGCGAAGAATCTTATGGCGGTGCGCCAATAAAATATGGAGAGGTATATTATTGTCCTTCAAAAACGCAACCTGGAGTTCGTGGAGAAGAAGGTTGTGGCAATGGCGGTGATGCAATATATATACAATCTAGAAAGCAAGTAAAAAATATTGAAATAATAAGTTACGGAGTTTCTGGTGGTAATGGCGGCAAGATTAGCACTAGAGTAAACACAAAACGTGCCTACGGATCTTTTGAAAGTTATTATTGTAGTGTAGATGATGATATAGTAACTCCAACAAAACAACAGGGTCAGACAGGAAACTGCTGGGCATTTACAACTTGTGCAGTTGCAGAAACATCATTACTTAAGCATTTTGCAAATTATGTAATGAATATACTTGGAAAGACTGTTAGCAATTTAAATTTCTCAGAAAACCATCTAGCATATTATATTAATATACCAAATCAAACTGTGTTAACTGATGCTACAATTACCGCACTTAGTGACCCAAGAGCAATTGTTAAACCAGGAGAAGACGATAGACCGGCGTATGCTACTAGAGGAAACCATGCGCGTGCTGCAGGAAATTATCTTTCAGCTGGTAATGATTTGGTTCTAGAAGATAGAGATCCATCTTTCAATAGTACATTTGGTATTAATGATGTATATCCATCTTTCCCTATTCAATATACAGACATGGATGCAAAACTTAGAAATTCATACGAATATTCTCAGCTGACAAGTGGATTTATTCCTAATGGTACAGGACATTATAAAATAGATCCTTCTGTTATTAAGCAGGCAATAAAAGATCGTGGTGCAATTTTCTTTTCTCTCGATTATGATTCAAGATCATACCGCACAGCTCAAGACAGAAATGGTAATAATGTTAATGCTGTATTTAAGCCAAAAAGTGTATCAAGAGATGCAGCACATGCCATAACATGTATAGGTTGGGATGATGATTTTAGCGCAAGTAATTTTACTGCTTATGATGGCTCACAGCCAAGTCAGAATGGTGCTTGGATTATAAAAAATTCATGGGGTGAAAGTAGATATGCATATTTATCATATGATTATGATATAACACTTGGCCATTTATTTGCAGATTTTGATTTTGTACCACCAGCAGTTGTAGGTGATAATCTATATAATGTTAGAACATCTGGTGATGCATATTTCACTGGAAGGCGTGGATATGCAACAGTATATAAAGTAAAAGAAGATGTAGAATTTGCAAAAGCAATTTCTCTATATGCATTTGAAAAAACAAATAATGCAACAGTGTCTTTATACAAACTTAGTGAAGATACTGCAGCTAAAATGAGAACGGAACTTACGAATGCGAATAAAATTGTTTCTACAACAGTAACATTACATGGCGGTATTAATTATATAGAATTCCCAACTAATGTAATGCTTAAAAAAGACAGTATTATTGCATGTGTAGTACAAAGCAGCTCATATTTTGCCGTAGGTGTACAATGGCATCAGACGGATTTTAGCGAGAAAACATCGTTGTATACAACCGATACAACAGTAAATGGCTATATGTATGCCAAAACTACATCAGGTAGTTATTCTTGGTTCTTGGAAAATAAAACTGATACATCTAAAGACATGTATGTACCAGCTTTGAGCTTGCACACAGTTAAGATTCCTGAAAAATATAAAGTAATATATAACGGCAATTTGGCAGGTGCAACAACAGTTACAAAAGAATATGATAGATTAAATACAAATTATGTTTTTGATAATGAAACTACAATAGGAAATATCATGGCTGATGTTCCTGGATATACTTTCCATGGATTTTCAACTGACCCAAATGCAACTACAGCTACATATACTGATACAACAATAGTAAGTACAATGGCAGAAGAAATATATTTAAATAGCGACTCTAATGATATAAATCTTTATGCTATATGGACTCCAAACTCTTATGATGTAAAATTTGATGGAAATGGAACAGGCGTGAGTGGATCAATGGGAGATCAAACAAAAACTTTTGGAACAGATCTTACTCTTTCGCAAAATACATATTCAAGAACAGGCTATGAATTTTTAGGATGGAGTCTTGATTCGGCTGCTTCTACACCAGAAATAAATGATGAAGCAAGTGTTACAGATGTAATATTAGGTAATTCAGATTTTTCTCAAACAGAAGTAACCCTATATGCAATATGGGGTAAAATAATAAAAATTACTTTAGATTATAATGGAGGAACTGGAGCAACGCCATCTCAAATACAAGTAACATATAGTAAATCTCTTCCATCAGTGTCTCAATATAGACCAACAAAATCAGGTTATACATTTAATGGATACTGGACAGGTTCATCTGGTGGAACCCAGTATTATAATTCAAGTGGCACAGGTGTAAGAACTTGTGACTTCACAGATGATATAACTCTCTACGCTAACTGGAAAGCTAACGGCGGCGGCGGCGGTGGCGGTGGCGGCGGAGGCGGCGGCGGTGGTGGAGGCGGCGGCGGTGGTGGAGGCGGCGCTCTTCCAAGCACACCAATGCAAATTGAAGGATATTCATCAAGTATAGATACAATAAAAGAAACATCTTCATCTGTTTTAGTTGGAACATGGTCTCAGGATCCTGTAAGTGCAAAATGGACTTATGATGGAATAGATGCATTAACAGGTCTACATGCTGATATTGCAAATAAAGAATGTGCAATTGCATCAATTACAGATATAGGACCAGTAATAAATTATTATTATTTTGATAATGATTCTAAGATGTATCAAGGTTTCCTTACTGATGCAACAGGTAATACATATTATTATAAAGAAGGTAATGGTGTCGATGCAGGAATGAGAGTTTCTCAGTTCCAATATATTAATCAAAATCTTTACTACTTTGACATAGCAACAGGAGTGATGTCTAAATCTCAAACTATTAACGCATTAGTATTTGACATAGAAGGAAAGTGTACCAATGCAACAGATGAGATAATTTTACTGCTTACAGGAATTAATCCACAAGAAGTTCGTGCATTAACTCCAAATATGGCTTCGCCTCTTGGGGGAATTCAAGTTTTAGGAGCAAGTAATGATCAATCATTTGTAGGACCTGTTTTGCCACAGCAGACAGCAGTTGTAATGAATGTAGTTTCAGGCCGATAATTAAAATTTAATAATAACCATTAAGAGTGTGTTAGGGACAAGCCCGTTAGTAGCACACAGCAACCTACTATAATAGAAAGGTGCTAAAGCTTGATCGATGGGAATAAATAAAAGGCTCATCGATAGGATGAGTTTTTTATTTAAAAGGAGTTTTATGAAAGAGTATTTGTATTCTAATGAAATAGTATTCAGAGGCCATCCAGACAAGGTCTGCGACCAAATTTCTGCAACACTTCTCACCGAATATTTAAAACACGATCCATCTACCAGAGCTGGTATAGAAGCAGTAGGTGGTAAGGGAAAGATTTTTATAACAGGTGAAGTAACAACCAAGGCAAATGTTGATGTCGATAAAACGGTAAGAAAAGTTTTAGCTGATGTTGGATATGACACAAATTATGAGATTATAAATAATATAGGTCTTCAATCAAGTGATATAGCTCAAGGTGTTGATATAGGTGGCGCAGGAGATCAAGGAATGATGTTTGGCTATGCAGTAACTGAAACTAAAGAATATCTTCCTGTTCCAATTATAATTTTACAGAAACTATCAAAAGAATATGACAATCTTAGAAAATCTGATCCAAGATTTTTGCCAGATGGTAAGGCGCAAATTACAGGTGTATATGGAGAATATCAAAAATTAATTAAGATAAAAGACTTTGTAATAAGTTATCAAAATACAGAAAAAGAACGTGAAAAAACTGATGAAATAATAAAAAATCTCGCAATCAAAATTACAAGCGAGTATGACATAACAATAGAAAACTTTCATATAAATCCAACAGGAAAATTTTTAATAGGAGGATTTGAAGGAGATTCAGGTCTCACAGGAAGAAAGATTGTTGTTGATACCTATCATGGGTTTTGCAAAATTGGAGGTGGTAACCTCAATGGCAAGGACCCTACCAAGGTGGATTTTTCAGGACATATAAAAGCAAGAAATCTTGCAGTTAGATTTTTAAAGCAAGTTCCAGAAGGCAACTATTGTGAAGTACAGCTTTCTTATGCCATAGGACTAGCAAGACCACTTGCAGTATATGTTTTGATTGATGATAAGGATTACTCATATCTTGCTGGTGATGATATATATGAGGAATGTAAGCCAGCAAATATGATAAAAGACCTTGATTTAGTGCATTTTGACTATATAAATGCTGCGGCATTTGGCTTTTTTCAAAACTAAAATGTTATAATATATTAATAAATCCATCGGAGATTAATGTGAAACAGTTTATTAATGTAATAAATGATGAAATAGCTAAAGTATTTTCTAGTAATGATATAGATACAAAATATGCAGATTTGAAAAAATCAGACAAGAGTCAGTCTTGTGATTATCAATTAAACTGCTGTTTTGCACTTGCCAAGGAAAAGAAAATATCTCCAGCAGAAGTTGGAGGACAGATAGTATCTCTAATCAAAGATATATCATGTGACGGAGCTAGAGTTTTTGAAACTTGTGAATTTTGCATGCCGGGATTTATTAATATAAATATAAATACTAATGCAATAAATATATATTTGAATAAAATGTTTTCAGATAAAAATTTAGGGCTTGAGGTTATATATAACGATAATGAGTCATCACAAAATATCAAAAATATTAAAAGTGTATTGTATGATTATGGCGGGGCAAATATAGCAAAGCCTCTTCATGTAGGTCACCTTCGTGTGGCAGTAATAGGAGAAGCTCTAAAACGTTTATCAAGGAAGCTTGGTATAAATGCAGTTGGAGATATTCATATGGGGGACTATGGTCTTCCTATGGGTCTTGTTATAGAACAACTTCGTGATGAAGGAATAGAAAATACATTTACCATAGATGATTTACAAAGGGTTTATCCTCTTGCATCAAAAAGAAGCAAGGACATTAAGCCAGATGGCAGTTTAGTAGATCCAGATTTTGATAAGAGGGCGCATGATGCTACAAAAGCCCTTCAAAATGATGAAGAGCCATATAAGACAATTTGGGATAGAATAGTTGAGCTAAGCATTGCAGATCTTAAGGAAAGATATGGTGAGTTAAATGTTGAGTTTGATTATTATTATGGTGAATCAACAGTTAAAGATATCATGGGTCCGATGTGCAAGGATCTGATTGAAAATAAAATTGCAAAAGAATCTGATGGAGCATATATAATTGATGTATCAAGTCCAGATGATAAAAAAGAAATGCCACCATGCATGCTTCTTAAAGCAGATGGTGCATACCTATATTCAACATCTGACCTTGGCACTATTTGCTTTAGAGAAAAAAATTTTAAGATTGATGAATATGTTTATGTAGTAGATTATAGACAGTCACTTCATTTAGAGCAAGTTTTTAGAGCTGCTAAGATTGCAGGACTTTGCAAGGAGAATAAAAAATTTCACCATGTAGCAGTAGGTACGATGAATGGAGCAGATGGTAAGCCTTTTAAGTCAAGAGATGGTGGAGTGTTGAGACTAGAAACATTAATATCAGATGCTAGAGATAAGGCATTGGAGCAATTAAAAAATAGTGGAAGAGATATGGAAGGCATTGATCTAAATGACCTTGCTCACAAAATAGCTATAGCAACTATAAAATACGGGGACCTATCTAACTCTCCAACAAGAGATTATGTTTTTAATCTTGATACATTTAGCCAGTTTCAGGGTAATACTGGACCATATATCTTATATACTGTTGTGAGAATTAAATCATTATTTAGAAAACTTGGAGTTACAGAAGAAAGGTTTATATCATTTATAGATAATTTAAAAACATTTGACACTAGTTTAGTAAATAACAAATTACTTAAAGATATTTCACTACACATATTGAGATATAAGAATACCCTTTATACTTCTTACGAGCAGTACGATCCTTCAGTGTTATGTAGATATATATATGAGCTTTCTGATATGTTTAGCAGTTTTTATAATGATTGCAGTATAGTAGGTGAACAAAATCCTTCTGTAAAGGATTATTATACATCGATTTGTATTATGGTATACAAAATCATTATTGAAATTTTAGAAGTATTATCAATTGATGTACCAGATAAAATGTAAAAAAAATGAATAATAGAAGATCCAATTTAAATGTAGATATGATGACAATTACTGTTCTACTTATAACAGCAATTGTTTCTATTTGCCTTTATGGAATTAAGCTATCTGAAGAAAAAAAAGAAAAAGTATTAACTGTAGAGGATTTTAAATACTCATCTATTGCCGTAGAAGAGGGCTCCTTCTCAGAAACACTAGCCAATCAAAACTATCCAAAGGCCAATATTATGCAATTTGCCGCTATGGAAGATGTATTTGATGCAGTAGAATCAGGACTTGTAGAGTCAGGAGTTGCTGGTGTTTATTCGGTTAGAGAATATAACAAAAAAAGAAATGTTTATAAAATTGTTAGCGACTCAGTAATAAATACTAATGCTGCCATAGGATTTGGGAAAACTACAAGAGGAGAACATCTCCTGAAGGAATTTGATGCATATCTTGATAGAATTACAGAAGATGGAACGTTGGATAAAATTAAATCAAATTGGTTTGATGATCCGGCCACAGTAAGCTCTTATGATTTTTCCAAACTGCCTCTTACTAATGGATTTTTTAGCATAGGTGTAGATAAGGACTATCCTCCTTTTTCTTATAAATTAGATGGCATTCAAGTAGGATATGATCTAGAATTATTATATAAGTTTTTTGAAGAAAAAGGATATGGGGGAAGGGTATATCCTGTTAATTTTGGAAATCTCATCCCTGGGCTGGAAAAAGATAAATATGACATAATATGTGGCGGAATCACTGTAACTGAAGAAAGAAGCAAGGTCGTAAATTTCTCAAAACCTAATATGGAACTTAGTTATAGTGTTTTCTGCACAGCCAAGGAAGCTGTCCCATATAAAAACCTAATTGAATTTACTAAAGACGCCTTCCACAAGACTTTCATACAAGAAGATAGATATGTTTTATTTTTAAATGGTGTTGGTGTAACTTTCATTATTACTATATTTGCAGCTTTACTAGGAACTATACTTTCTATATTGATATGTTGCTATAGGTTAACGGGTAGCAAGATTGCAGATGCATTATGCAATATGTATGTTTCAGTTATAGAAGGCGTTCCTCATACGGTATTGCTCATGCTACTTTATTATGTAGTATTTAGAAATTCTAAATTAAATGCGGTTATAGTTGCTATAATTGCTATGGCAATAAATTTTTCAAGTTATGTATCTGAAATCATGATAGCTGGTATAAGAAGCATAGATAAGGGGCAGATAGAGGCTGCAAAGTCGCAGGGATTTAGAAAGATAGAAACGTATTTGAAATTTATAATTCCTCAAAGTTTAATAACAATACTCCCATTATATAAAAATGAAATAGTGACCTTGTTTAAATCAACATCAATAGTTGGTTATATAGCAATATTTGACATGGTTAAAGTTGCAGATATCATAAGAAGTAGAACATACGAACCAATCATTCCGCTTGTTTCGGTATCTATAATATATTATTTATTTGGCTTACTGGTTATGAGAATAACAGATAGAGTTTTAAATAAATTGGATTGGACTAAGAAGGGAGAGCAATCTCTTGGATAAGAAACACTTAAAAACTGATATAATAACAATTGTTGTTCTGCTAGGGATAGCATTCTTTATCTTCTTTTGGGATAGAAAGTTAGGGGCTGTTTCATCACAATCAGTAGGATTATATGATTTTGACCAAACAACAGTAGGAGTTATAACTACATCGACTGGAGAAGAGTATGCACAGGCATATCTTAAGAATGCGCATATACAATCTTATCCGACACTTGCAAATTTAATATTTGCCTTAGAGTCAGGAAGGGTCGATGTTGCTATAATGGATGACAATGTCGCACAGGACTATAACAAGGGACGCGATAATTTAATAGCATATAGAAGTTCACTTGTTGATTCATATACGGCAGCAATTTTTGAACAAAATAGTTCTAACAGAAAACTAGTTGATCAGTTTAACGGATACTTAGCGCGCCTTAAAGAAAGTGGCGAGCTAGATAAGATGGTTCATAAGTGGGAACAGAGAAATAAAGAAGGCCTCGAATATGATGAGATCTATGATTTTGCAGATTTGCCTGATATTAATGGAACGATTAAATTTGCAATTAGTATAGAGGCCCCACCATTTATTTATATTTATGAAAACTTTCCAACTGGCCTAGAAATTGAACTAGCTTATAAATTCTTCAAGGAATGTGGCTATGCGGCAGATGTATATCAAGTTGAAATTGATGGAATCTTATACGGACTAAAAACAGGCAGATACGATATGGCGCTTGGTGGACTTACTATTTCTGAAGAAAGAAAAGAAAGTCTAACTTTTTCTGATGAAATAGTTGAACTATCAACACATGCATATGTATTAAATGGTAGCAGAGGTAGCAGTTTAGGATTCATAGGAAGACTTAATAGCATTTTCTATAATTCATTTATCTATGCAGACAGATATAAATTATTTATTCAGGGCTTTCTTACTACAATTTATATTGCACTAATGTCTGCGTTAATAGGTAGTATCCTTGCAATACTTATATGCAGGTATAGGCTTACTAATAGCGAAATAGGTAATAAATTGTGTGACCTCTTTGTAGCAGCTATTGAAGGTATTCCAACTTTGATTTTGTTGATGTTCTTATATTTTGTAGTATTCAACAAGACTAATTGGCGTGGAGAAGAAATCGCAATCATTGCATTTTCTCTAAATTTTGCAGCTCGCTTTTCAGAAATAATTATGGTTGCAATGAGAAGTATAGACTATGGCCAATACGAGGCAGGAATCTCATCTGGATTTTCAAGGTGGAAGGTTTTTTCTATTTTTATAATCCCTCAAAGTCTTGCAATAGTACTTCCAGTTTTAAAAGGAGAATTAATTTCCTTAGTTAAAGATACTTCAATTGTAGGTTATATAGCTATAGGTGATATGACAAGAATGGGTGATGTTATAAGAGGAAGAACATTCGAACCATTTATGTTATTGCTTGCAATTTCACTGGTTTACTATATCCTTACATTAATTATTAATAAGGTTATTGATTATAGATTAAGCAAAATAAAATGGATCAAAGAG
>CAMJPD010000011.1 GCA_946407765.1 uncultured Lachnospiraceae bacterium | reverse complement strand
TATGCATATTGAAGGACTGGGTTATCTCTTATGTTATCGTATTTATTTTTATCAAGAACATCAGTATAGTACAATACAAATGTCTTAGGTCTTATATACTCCTTACTTAGCTTAAAAGAAAAATATACATAACTATCATTGATCCATGCATAATACCTATTTTGTGAATCTACATCAATCTTACCTACGCCAGAAAGACAGCTTTTTTTAAATTCATTAGTACTTACTGAAAGTTTTTCTGTGTTTGTCTTACCGGCATATATTTCTTCTTCACTAACAGACGGTATTACAAATCCATTGGCATCCTTGGCAGCCTTTTGAACTTCAGATACTCTCTTTAATACATTTTCTACGCTTCCTGTATCAGAACCTACCTGTCCATTACTTGTACAAAAAGAAGATAAAATTAATATATAAAATATTAATATAAAACTAAGTCTGAATACTTTCTCAAAATATTGTCCTAAACTTAGATTCTTATTACAATTCATAAATAATCTCCCATTGATATAACGATATTATAGCATAAAAAAGCCACCCCCTAGGGAGTGGCTTAAAGACTTATATTATATAAATCTTAATTATTTTTGTGAATCAGCCCAATAGAAGTCTACACCCATATCATCTTCAAGAACTGCATTGAAGTCTTGAGCAACTGATTGGATACCAAATCCTGGAAGTGAAGCTGCATCGAAATTTACTGACTTAGTATAGTCGCCTGTCTTAGCATAATCGAGTCTCATTGGGTAAACACATGTCTTACCATTTACGTCACAGCTGTAGTAGTTAGCACCACCATATGTAGCTGTGTTTGTAGCTGTATATGGAAGAACATTTGCTGAAGCTGTAAGGTCTTCTCTATTATCTAAGCCCTTACCAGGTTGGCAGCACCAACCATAACCAGATGATGAATCAAGAACATCATTTACTGATGGCTTATAGAAGTCTGACTTGAATTGATAGTAACCATTGCTTCTCTTAACTTGTGCTGTATAAACACCTCTGAAGAGGTTTCCTTCAACTACCCAGTAGTTATCATTACCATCTTTCTTAACTGCGTTCTTCTTAATCTTAGAACCAGATGTTGTAACAACGAATGCACCTCTTACCATTATATCTTCAAGTTCAAGTTGATCTGGAGCTGGGAAGTTTTGAACTGCAGGTTGAGCGTCACGATATGTATGAGCTGCTACAACTGCATCTCTTGTTCTATTTAATACGATACCGTATCTTACGTCTGGGTTTGCCTTAAGAGCAATACCTTGAGCATAGAACTTAGAACCATTGTTCTTAGATCCCATATAACCACCTGAGTTGTTAGATACGAATGTATAATCGTTATCTGTGAATTCAAGTGTTAATGTACCTGTCTGTCTATCTCCACCTTCATCTGTATCTCTGAAGTAGAAGAATCTGTTAGAAGCACCACCATTCATGCCCCAATCACCATATGCCCAGTAATAGAATGTGCCATTGTTATCAAAATCTACACCTTCTGTTCCACCTAAGTCTCCTGAAGCATCATCAACTACGAACATACCTTCAGAAATGAATCTCTTACCATCTGTTTCATCAAGTTTTACCTTAGCGATATACTTGTTAGCAGATGTTGTAAGAATAAGACCTTTCTTCATGATACCCATCTTATCGAAGATGTAGTACTTGTTATTGATCTTCTTAGTTTGTGATACGATTGTCTTACCAGAACCATCAGCATAGAACCATCTATCTTCTTGGTCTACTTGATCTTGTGCATCTTGATAGTATGTTGGAACATCAAAAATCCAACCTTTCTTAGTAAGAGCACCACCGTTGTCCTTAGAATAATACTTATAGTTCATACCTTGAGAGAATGTACCTGCAACGAATTGCCAACCTTCGAACATAAGACCTTCAACTGTGAATGCATATGTCTTACCATTGATCTTCTTAGTCTTAAGTGTATCTTGACCTCTTCTGTTTACATAACCTGTAAGCTTCTTGCAGTTAGATGGTTGGAAGTAGAACCAGATAACATCTTCATCAGATGGATCCCATCCTGAACCTTCTTCACCTAAGCTGTACTTTTCACCATAAGATGCGTCGAAAGAATCGCCAGCACCATCAACATATGCGTGCCAACCTTTTCTAAGAACACCATCGTTCTCGCCACCAGCATAATATGTAGCTGTAGCAAATGGATCATCTTCATCTTCACCAATCTTACCTGTTGATTCATCGATCCAACCTGTAAGCATGTGTCCAAGATCATCGAAGATATACTTGTTACCATCGATTGTCTTCTTAACGATAGGGTTTGAACCATTAGCTTTATATGCTTTACCATTTGTTCCAAAATAGAACCAGTAAGCACTTGGAGCATCATCATCAGCAGAGCTGAGGATAGCTGGATCAACAGCAACCCATGTGTTTGTTACCATGGCACCGTTAGCACCAAAGTAGTAAGAATAATCGTTGTAATCTTCAACGAATGTGTTAGTAACCATAGCACCATCATCACCAAGATAATACTTAGTTGTTCCAGATGTCTTGATTGTGTTTGTAACAAACTCACCAGAACCATCTGTGTAGTACCATTGACCACCGTGTTGTTCCCAGCCTCTAGCAAATGAAACAGTTGAAATTGCAAGAACTGCAACTGCTGCAAATACTACTGCTGCAATTTTAGAAAAATTTCTCATCATTTTTCTCCTTTTAAATTTATCGCTTTACCGCGACATTATGTGATTATTTTAGATTATATGGCTTATTTTTGCTATATCTTTTTTGGGGTTGTTTTTTGACATATTTATGACACAAAAAACCGCCTTCTTAGGCGGTTTTTTCATTATTTTCATCTACTTCAGTCTCAAATTTAGTAAGTTTTATCTTAGATATGCGATTTCCATCCATTTCCACCACTTGGAGCTTACAATTATCAAGTAATACTGTCTGTCCACGCTTTGGAATATCCTCTGTTTTAGAGAGAATTACACCGCCTATGCTTTCTACCTCATCAGTTGCAAGGTCTATACCTGTTGCTTCGTATACATCAGCAATATTGGCAGAACCTTCTATAATAAATTCATTATCTGAAATTTTCTTTATTGCCTCATCTTCTGTTAGGTCATATTCATCATTTATATCACCTACTATTTCCTCTATTACATCTTCTAGTGTTACCATACCTGCTGTTGCACCATATTCATCTAGGACTATTGCAATATTTGCCCTCTCTTCCTTAAGACTTTCTAGTATTTCTAAAACCTTCTTCTTTTCATAAACATAAACTGCTTTACGGATTATATTTTTTATCTCAAAATTCCTTCTCTCGTCATCTTCTAACAATAGAAGGTCCTTGACGTTAAGTATACCTATAATCTTATCTATGCTTTCTTCATAAACGGGGATACGAGTAAATTGCTCTTTTCTGAATATATCATTTACTTCATCATAGGTTGCATCTATGCTGATTGCTACCATGTCTATTCTTGGGACCATGACATCACGGGCTGTCCTCTCATCTAACTCAAACACATTGTGTATCATCTCTTTTTCTTCTTCTTCTATAAGGCCCCCTGCATGAGATAGGTCCACCATGGTTTTTAATTCTTCCTCTGTATATGTTTCTATATCCTTACTTACGTCTATACCAAATAGCCTTGCAACAAGCCCTGCAAGTTTTTGGACTATGAATGCTAGTGGATAGAGGATAGTCATTACAAATTTAGTAGGTCCTGCTAGGGCAAGAAGGACCTGCTCTGGTATGTGGACTGCAACATTTTTTGGTGCAACCTCGCCGAAAATCAAGATGACAAAAGTAAGGATACCTGTTCCTATGGCTATAAAATAATTACCATATATCTTAGATACATAATATGTTGTTATGGCAGATGCTGAAAGATTGATTATATTATTACCAACCAGGATACTTGATATATTCCTAGTTTGGTTTTCTTTCAAATCTATAGCTCTTTTGATTTTAGATTTTTTCTTATCTTCGGCATCATCAAGCATGCTCAGTAGCTTGGCCTTGCTTGATGCTGTTATTGCAGTTTCTACTGCAGATGTAATTGCACTTAGGGCTACCAATAAAATTATTATTGGTAGCATAATATTATCACTCGGGTCCATATATTAAATATACTCCTTTTTCATTGTAAAATTAGTCATCCTCGTATGAATTATCTTCTTCTTCTTCAAAATATTCTTCTTCATCTATATAATCGCCGCCCATACCAGATGGTCCCATGCTTTGGAAAACGGTTTCCTTGGTTTCTCCTGTTCTTGCAAGTTCTTCTTGGTTAGCTTCATAGGCTTGCTGCATGGCACGGGCTAGGGCCTCTGCTGCCTGATCTCTTCTTGAAGAGTCTGTTTCTTTATATGCCTTAGTTTCTACTACCTCAACTTTTCCAGCATTTGCATCTACTATACCTGCTGCCTTATTGGCTATGGCAATATCTGTCTTATCATATTCTATAGGCTTCATAGTATGGAGTGCTCTCATGGCATCACAGTCATATGTATCATCTCTCGATACTATGATAGTTATAAGCTTCTGGTCAAGAATTCTAAAATATGTATCGTCATAAGTTGTTGCACCATAAGGTATTATATATTCCTGAGATATATGATACCAATTATATCCTCCAAGCTGGACTATTCCTACTTGAGAATCTTTTCTAAGGTGCATTATAGATTCTGCAATTTCTTCACCCGTCCTATTAGATGCAGGAGAATAATATAAAACAAGTCTTGATGAGTCTGTATTAAGATATTCTATTGCAAAATCATAAATTGCTGTTGAATCTTCTCTATTGGTCATAGTTTCATAATCTATCTTACCGCCACCTACATCTATAATATAATTAGACCAGTGGTTGGCATAAGTTGTACCCGATTTATTTGCCTTAGTTACATTGAATGTTTCTATACTAAGTGACCACTTTTCATCATCACTTGTTATTTTCTTGTCAGCACTTTTTCTTATGGCCTTCTGTCCTGTCTTAGGAGATACCTTAACATTGGATGCAAAAGTAGGACATGCTACAAGGCATATACTCAATATCATTATAAATACTTTTCTACAAATACTTTTCATATTTTCTCCTTAAAATCAATTTGGTCCATCATATGTTTCATAATTAAGTACATAATCGTCAAGGTCATAAATTCTATCATTTTGTGGGACGCCGCCGTTTGGTTCTAGTACCCAGTGACCGTCTTCTTTATACCACCATCCTTGGTTAGTCCACTTAACAGGGGCAGTATACATAGCTACAAATTTACCATTTCTTATTGCTATATAATTACCGTTTTTTCCACCCTCGTATATTACTCTAGTATCTTTTTGTGGCTTACCTGTTTTATCTACTACTATGTATGTATGATTTCCGTTCTTGTCAAGTTTACCCTCGCCCTCTCTTATAAGTCCATAACTTACTCCTTCTTGAGGTGCAAGTAATATACCATTTTGGTAGTATCTTCCATTTCTCTGTGTTGGAGTAGTAATTGTTGAGCCTACTATACCACCTCTATTGTCGGCATAGAACTTAAAGTCTCCATCTGCAAGATTTATTTCTATCTCTCTTCCTTCTACTGCTGCACCTGAAAGTGATGTATAGAATGGGTCGTCTTCATGTTCTTCAGGGATATTAGGGTCATCAAAGAACATAATGCGCTGTCCTTCTGTCATAGTACACATTTCAGTATTGGCATAGATAAAGTCTTTACTTGATAAGTTTCCTGTTCCATCTGGATCTAGAGTTTCTATATATTCAGTTCCATCTACTATACAGAATCCATATTGCATTACTCCATCTTCATCAAAGCAATATTTGCGGCCATTAATCTTACGAACTTTCTTAGTTATAGGAGCTCCTCTTGTTATATAGAACCAACATGGAACCTGGTCATCATGGTATTTTTTATTTCTGTCCTTAGTAACATTCTCACCTGGAATAGCTTCTACCCAGCCATTGATTACAAGTGAGCCATCACCTTCATAGTCAAAATACTTCTTGCCATCTGTTGTACCCTTAGTCCAGCCATTAGCAAGAATGCCAAACTCATCAAAGCCATAACGCTGACCTTCTATAATTTCTATCTTTAATTTATTACCTGTCTGGTAAACCTTCTTTCCTGTGGATGGGCTGAAATATAGCCACATATCCTTACCATCATCATATTCTTCTTCTCTAACGCCATCATAGAAGAACCAACCCGTTTCAACTGCAGGATATGTTATTGGACCACAATGATAAAGACAGTTTTCATATGCTGGCTCTTCATTAGGATCTATAATTGAACCATCCTGAGCAACAAAACCATAACGGGCTCTTCCAAATTCATCAAATACAAATTTGTCATCACCTATCTGCTTTACAGCAGTTCCCTTTCCTGGTTGGGCCTTATAAGCCTTGCCACTTGGACCAAAAAAGTATGGTTGGAAGACTACTGTTTCACCATCATCTTCTTCTTCTCTTATATATACAAATTGATCCTTGGCCATGATACCGTTGTGGTCAAAATAATAATACTCGCCATTAAATTCTATCTTAAGGTTTTTTACTTGCTTTCCATCATCACCAAAATATATCTTATCTCCATCGTCTGTAGTATGCATATAATCTGAAGCAACTACGCCGCCTGACTGTATATAGTAAAGACTGTCTTCAAATTGGAAAAGTCCCCTTGGGAGCTGAGACGAGTCAAATCCAAGTTGTTCTCTTGTTAACATTCTTGTATTTTTTCTAGAATCTTGTTGTATATATTTGAATGGGTCTACTTCACCTACATGCTTTATACCAAGTATGCCTCCAGGCGCAGGCTGGGTTTGTGATGTATTTGCCGCAAGTGCTATGCCTGTTTCTAATACTTCTTCTTCATATTCAATCACTGGGTCTATAGTAGCTCTAACCCACATATTAGCCTCTGAGCTCCATACTGCTGGAGCCTTAACCCACTCACCAGTTGCAGAGTCATAAAAGTCTCTAATTTCTGAACTTATGCCTTGGGCTGCAAGAATTGCTGTCTGTTCTTCTAATGTAAGAAGTCTCTGGCGCTTAACCTTAGTAACTCTTGTTTCATCTGTTGCTGGCATAGGAACAATTTGTTGTAAGAGCGAGAAGTCTTGTATATTGGCAGATGTCTCTGTAATAGTTGTTGGACCTGAGTTATCAAAAAGATGCATGATCATAGTACCAAGCTGACCAAGGAAGCCTTGGTTTTCACCTTCTTGATGAACTGCTACAGCTTCGGAAAGTGTTGCAAGAACTAATGATGCAGACTTAGGTCCTGTGTATTCAGTTTCTTTTGTTTCAGTTGTTTCTTCTTCTGTAACTGCAACTAGGAATTCGTCTGCACGACCTGCTACTGACTTTACTACCCCTTCTATTTTGCCTGACTTGGGTTCCACAGTAGTTGTTTCACTTTCTTCTTCAGGACTTGCTGTTGTTGTTTCAGGTGCCTTAGCAACTATGCTATTAGAAAAATCATAATCTTCTACTTCTATAGATATAGGCAGGGTTTGAGAATATGCTTCGTCGTTTTGAAGATTTGTTCTATTCTCACTCCCGCCACCTTGGATAGAGCGAACAACGTTCATACTCTCTCTTGTTTCTATAATTATTTCTTCTGTTTCGTTCTGCTGACCTGCAATTACATTGTTCCCATACTGACCTGTTTCAAGAGATATATCAAGTGCTGATGCCTTCTGTCCTCTTCTTGAATGAACATTGATATGTTGACCTAGTATGTCTTCTGTTTCTAAAATATTTGCCTCTTCTGAAACACCATTTTCTTCATCGGACTTCATGTTGATGACATTTGATGCAAAAACAAGACTGTATGTTGCAACAATCATGCAGAAAGTCGCAACGATTACACAGGCAAATGAAGGCACTAATAAAACTCTAAGTATATTTTTACTTTTTGCTAGATTTTTATTGTTTTTGTTTTTTGTCATATTTTTATAATATTTTTTATAAACTTTTTGTGTGCGTGTGTGTATGGGTAGGGGATAATTATTCTTCCGTCCCCATTATTCCTTGTAAACTTTTTGTGGGGGTAGGAATAACAATCTCCGTCACTATTATTCCGTTTTTGTCTTTTTCCTGACTATAGTAGTCCTATGCGATTAAGTATATATTAAATAAATGTGAATTTTTAGTAAATTTAGGGTTTTTGCTATATTTTCTACCAATTTACGTTGTTTTTTGGTGGTTTGGAGGATTGTTCGGGATAATTATCTCCGTCCCCGTTATTCCGCTGCGCATTTTTGGGGGAGGGTTATTCGCGGAGTTCTATTCCTAGGGTTTTGAGGCCATCAACGATATTCTTCATTGCGCCGTCTACCTCGGCATCAGTTAAGGTGTGATCGCTTGATACAAAACTTATATTATATGCCATAGACTTAAAGCCTTCCTTAACCTGAGCACCTTCATATATATCAAAAAGATTTAAGCTAGCCAAATTCTTGCCCGCCTTCTTTGTAATCATCTCTTCAATCTGAGAAGCGATTATATTTGATGGAACAGTAACTGAAATATCACGAAGTACTTCAGGATATTTTGCATAAGGTTTATAGCGCGTTTCAAATTTAGCAAGTGTTGTTAACTTATCTATATCTAAAATTGCAATATATGGTCTTTCTTCTATTTCATAACTTTCTGCTATGCTTGGATCTATTTCACCTATCACACCAATTTTCTCATCGCCGTAAAAAATTTCTCCGCTTCTATTTGGGTGGAAAGGTTCAGCCATATCACTTGAGGCAAATGGAATATATTTTCTCTTCTTGCTAAGTCCAAGCCTTGCAAAAACTTCCTCAACTATGCCCTTCATTGCAAAAAAATCTATATCGCCGTAAGCACCATATATTACTTCTTCTTTTTCTGTTGGAAGTTTTGTAAGTGGAAGTTCATCTGGAATATATATATTTGCTGTCTCAAAAAGTCTTACATTCTTATTTCTCTTGTTGTAATTATTGGCAAGAGATATAAGCATGCCATTTATAAGCTGAGTTCTCATAACGGCAAATTCAGGACCTAGTGGATTTTGAATTGTTATGAATTTGCGCTCTGGTGCATCCTTAGCATACTTTAGCTTATCGTAAACTTTTTCACTTTCAAATGAATAAGTTCTTGCTTCACTATATCCTGCTGCAAGAGATACTGTCCTAATTAAATTTCTAACTACAAGCTTTGTATTTTCTCTTGATGCAAGATGTTTAGTTTGTGGCATAGTTTCTTCTATCTTATTGTAGCCATAGAATCTTGCTATTTCTTCTGCTATGTCATTAGCTGTATTTATATCTACTCTGAATGTAGGAACTGTTATCTCAAGAATTTCATTATTCTTAATTGCTGTCTCAAGCTCTATTCTATCTAGAGTTTTCTTCATATAAACTGCATCAAAACTTGTTCCTATTATTTCATTAATCTTATTAACACTTACCTCTATCTTCTTAGGTTCATTCTTCTTAGGATAGTAAGTAATTTTATTTTCTACTATATCTCCTGCATCAAGCTCTTCTATAAGAGCAAGAGCCCTTTCTATTGCATAAGGTGCATTATTAGGATCTAGTCCCTTCTCAAAAAGATTAGATGCTTCTGTTCTAAGTCCTACTTTCTTACTTGTAAGTCTTATATTTGTACCATTAAAATTAGCTGCTTCAAGAAGAAGTGTTGTGGCATCATCTGTAATCATTGTGTTCTCACCGCCCATAACACCAGCTAGGCCTATGGCACATTTGCCATCACGAATTGTAAGCATAGTATCATCAAGGGTGCGTTCTGTTCCATCAAGGGTCTTGAATTTCTCGCCCGCCTTACTTCTTGCAACGATGATTTTCTTGTCGCTAATTGTTGCATAATCGTAGGCATGCATAGGCTGGCCAAGCTCCATCATAACAAAATTAGTGATATCTACTATATTATTAATAGGGCGTATACCTATGGAACGAAGATTTTTCTTGAGCCATTCTGGAGATTCCTTGATTCTTAAATTCTTAACTAAGGCAGTTGCAAAACAAGAACATAAATCAGGGTCCTTTACTTCTATATTAATATAATCTTCCTTAGGTAATTTTGGAGTATATTTCGTACTTGGTTTATTAAATTTCAAATCATATGTTGCTGCAACTTCTCTTGCAATTCCAAGTATGCTGTAGCAGTCAACTCTGTTTGAAGTAATTTCAAAATCAAAAACTGTATCATGAAGTCCAAGTGCTTCAAGTGGATCATCACCTGGCTTTACGTCCATATGATTCATCTCGTAGAGCCCATCTTCATTCTCATGCTTTCTTGCAAAAAGTGCTGGGTTCTGACCGAGTTCATCAATAGAGCAACACATGCCTTGAGATTCTACACTGCGAAGCTTGCCTTCACTAATCTTTATTCCATCCTTATGTTCTTCATTGTCATGCGCACTTGCAGCAACTCTTCCACCTGCAACAACTACAGGGCAAATGAGTCCGTCTCTTGCATTTGGTGCACCCGTTACGATTTGCAAATAAGGATCTCTAAGAGGTGTGATACCACATTCTTTATCTCTGCCGCCTACATTAACTGTGCATACAACAAGCTTATCTGCATTAGGATGTTTCTCAACTTTTTCTATCTTGCCAACGAAAATTTTTTCAAGGTTCTTGTCAAGTCTCTTAAAACTTTCAACCTTGGTTCCTGACATAGTAACTCTTTCTGCGAAGTCTTTATCGTCAACATTTAAATCTGGTATATAATTTTTTAAAAAATTTATTGATGCTTTCATTGATTATTTGTTTTAGTTTTTATTTGGTTTTGTTTTATTTTTTGTTTTGGTTTTGGTTTTGTTTTGTTTTGGTTAAGATACATTTGCCTAAGTTCAATTAAAACTGTTTTAAAAATCTTATGTCGTTTTCGTAAAGAAGTCTCATGTCATCTATTTCGTATTTGAGAAGTGCGATTCTTTCCATTCCTATTCCGAATGCAAATCCTGAATAAATATTCTTGTCTATTCCGCACAAATCAAAAACTCTTGGATTAACAATTCCGCATCCAAGTATTTCTATCCAACCTTCTCCCTTGCAGAACGAGCAGCCTTTGCCTCCACATTTAAAACAAGATACGTCCATCTCGGCGCTTGGTTCAGTAAATGGGAAGTGGTGAGGGCGGAAGCGAGTTTTAATTTCAGGACCAAAAAGCTCCTTTGCAAAAAGCGTGAGTGTTCCTTTAAGATCTGCAAATGTTATATTCTTATCAACAACAAGACCTTCAATCTGATTGAAAGTTGGTGAGTGAGTTGCATCAACCGAGTCAGAACGATAAACTTTTCCAGGACTTATCATGCATATTGGGAGCCTTCCTTCTTCCATAACGCGGGCCTGAACTGGAGAAGTTTGTGTTCTAAGTAGAATCTTATTGTTTATATAAAATGTATCCTGTTCATCTCTTGCAGGATGGCCTTCTTCTATATTAAGCTTTTCGAAGTTGTATTCGTCATATTCAATTTCTGGACCTTCAACAACTTCGTAGCCTAATTTAGTGAATATATTTTCTAATTCTAGATATATCTTGGTGCATGGATGCATATGACCGAGTTCAATTTTCTTAGCTGGAAGGGAGATGTCGATTTTTTCTCTTGCAAGCCTTAATTCATTGATTTTCTTGTTGACTCTTTCTCTTGTACTTCTGAATTTTTCTTCTATGTGTTCCTTTACTTCATTTATGCTCTTTCCAAGGAGCTTTTTTTCTTCAGGACTTGCAGCACGGAGTTCTTCCATAATCTTAGCAAATTCGCCCTTTTTCCCAAGAAAATAAAGCCTGGCTTCTTCCACCTGCTTAGGGTCAATTGCATTTTCAAATAATGTTGCAGATTTTTCTTTGAGCTCTTTTAATTTAGCTTCTATATCCATACTTTATAACTTAATTACTTTGCTGAAATTATTTTGCTGACTTAGCCTTCTTAACTAATTCTGCAAATCCTGCCTTATCTTCTACTGCCATCTTAGATAAAACTTTTCTATCAAGTTCTATTCCAAGTGTCTTAAGGCCACCGATGAATTTAGAATAAGAGATGTCATTTTCACGACATGCTGCATTGATTCTTGTAATCCATAACATTCTGAATTGTCTCTTCTTCTGTCTACGTCCTGCAAAACTTTCTGCCATTGCTCTCATAACTGATTGCTTAGCATATCTGTATTGCTTAGAACGAGCGCCTCTATATCCTTTAGCTTCTTTTAAAACTTTATTGTGTTTGTGCTTGGCATTTACGCCACCTTTTACTCTTGCCATTTTGATTTCCTCCGATATTTTTATTTGGTTTAGTATTTTGGTCTGTTGTCTTTCATATGTGCTTTACTAATTGTAGTTGTGTCTTAACATGTTGCGGGTATCACTTCTTTATTACAAGTGTCATCTTATAGATGTGGAAGAATTTTCTTCATTACCTTCTCGTTAGTCTTATCAACTACTACGTCCTTACGTAAACCTCTTTTTCTTTTTGTTGTTTTCTTGTTAAGTATGTGTGACTTATTTGCCTTCATTCTTACAAGCTTACCTGTTGCTGTTTTCTTCATTCTCTTAGCTGCTGCTTGTTTTGTTTTTGCTTTAACTTTTACTGCCATTTTATTTTCCCCCTTAGGTTTATTTTATTTTGGATTTAGTCTTGCTGTTAAGCGTTTATTAATTTTCACCTTCGTTACTTTGGTCTTGTTCCTTAGGTTGTTCTTGTTGTGGTTTCTTTTTAGCTTGTCCTGTCTTTGGTGTAAGTATCATACTCATGTTACGTCCTTCTATAAGTGGTTGTTTATCTATGCTACTTATGTCTGAAAGCTTTTCGGCAAATGAGTCAAGCATAGGCTGTGATGTTTTCATCCTGCCGAGTTCTCTTCCATAGAAACGAATAGTTACTTTTACTTTATTTCCTTTTTCTAAAAATTTTCTTGCCGCATTAATTTTGATGTTGAGGTCGTTGGTGTCTATGTTAGGCGACATTCTAAGTTCTTTGAGCTCAACTTGCTTTTGGTTTTTTCTCTGTAACTTTTCCTTGCGCTTTTGCTCATAAAGGAAATTGTTGTAGTCTGTAATTTTGCATACTGGTGGGTTCGCATTTGGCGAAATTTTTACAAGGTCTAGTTCTAAATCTTGTGCTTTGAAGTATGCTTCCTTAGAAGACATAACGCCGAGTTGCTCACCATCTGGACCAATTACTCTTACTTCTGGATCACGAATCATAGAATTCGTTTGATATTGATTCTTGCCTGCTATTAAAATCACCTCCTAAAAAATAAAAAAGTAGGCTTCTAAGTACCTACCCCATAAAAAATAATTGGACACCTAAAAATAGTGCAAAAATTTTTAAACCAGCCTCAGATATTTCACCTTGGTGGTGGGCAAAGTACCACTTTACAAGCTCTCTTTGAGAGCCACCATATATTACCTAATTTGCCCGCCCCTGTCAATAGCCAAAAATATTGGGGATGGATACTAGCAACACAAATTTTGGAGAGCATTGGAGCAAGAGTCCTGGAGACAGCTAGAGTGAGGTCTGCATCGACTAGTAGATGCTGTGGCCGGCAGAGTCGATTGCGACGATGGCGGGCATGTCCACGACTTCAAGTTTCCTGATTGCCTCGGCGCCAAGTTCTGGGAAGGCGATAAGTTCATTTTTGGTGACGCACGATGCAATTTTTGCACCAAGGCCACCGATTACCACGAAGTAAACTGCCTTAGTGTTTTTCATAGCTTCTATGACCTCGCTCCCGCGATTGCCCTTTCCTATCATAACGGAAACGCCGAGCTCTTTTAAAAATGTAGGTGTGTATTTATCCATGCGAGTGCTAGTTGTTGGACCGCAAGAGCCAATTACTTCGCCAGGTTTTGCAGGCGCAGGGCCGGCATAATATATTGCCTGATTTTTAAAATCCATAGGCAAATGCTGCCCGTTCTCAAACATCTCTATAATTTTTTCATGCGCCTCGTCACGAGCTGTGTAAATCGTACCCGAAATTAAAACCTTCTCGCCAGCTTTAAGGCTCATCTTTACACCATCTTCAATTGGCAAATTTATTTTCCTTACTTCCATATACTATCACTTGGATATAATTTCTATAAACTCTATATAATCCAGTTTATAATTTAGATCTATGTTGTATTTTACATCCCATACTTTTTTGTAACTAGGGTAAATAAATGTGAGCGTTAATTGTTCTTTCGACAACTCGCAAGTAGAATTTAGTGGGGTTCCAAGTTCTTCTAAATTTGGCTTATTTAATATTTTGCAATCCTTCGTAAGCGGAATGTCTGAAAAGAACTCGTTCACATTAGGGTTTGCTGGATTTACCAATTTATGTATGTACGAATTAAGATAATCGTATGTGACCTCCTTTGCCCCATCAACTCTTTCGCCTGTCAATGAATAAACATCTTTTCGTCTAATTAATTTTACATCATCAAGTAAATTATTTTCATCAATTTTATATTCAAATATAAATTCTGTGGAAACTGGCTCCCCATATCTCAATGTATTAAATATATTCTCATATTTGTCGCCCCTTATCCATACAGTATATCTATTATACTCTGCAAAGTCACTGTCATATCCTACATCAAACATTTCATACTCATTTTTACCTGGCAATATTCCTCGGCCATTTTTAAATTTACTCTTAAAATTATTTGATAGATTAAGATCGTCCCACTTTACATCATTTTCTATTGCAAGCAATAATATTTCACCTATCGCATCAACATCTTTATCATCTTGTATCAGTATTTCCTTAAAGCTATTAGTAATATTTTTATTGTATCTAGACTTTGCTGACTTCATATATCTCACATAATTTGTTTTTACAATAATGCAAAGCACCAATATCAAAAACAATAATACTGCAAATTTGATTATTTTATGTTTATTCATATTTATCTTCTCCCTCCTCCTTTATATCTATATACTCTCGTATACTTTCTGTGTGTACCATCAGTGTCTATGTCTTTATCACACACAATGTAGTTATGATTATTTTCATCACTCTTTAGACTATAATTATATCTTTGAGGGAAAATTCTATTTACCTTACCCCATCCAAAATTATCTGAAAGCCCATATCCTCTGCCTAAATATATATGTAAATGTCCTGATCGAACAATTATATCTCCTGGCATCAGCATGAATGCGTTGCTTATCTGTACAATATTAACACCATTTTCCGTACTTCCAAAACTGTCATATACATCAAACCCATTTGCAACCATTGCCCTTACAATTTCACCTCTATTACTATGAAATATATTAGTGTCAATTATATTCTGCTAACATTTCTTCCTTTAATTTACCTTGGTATGTAGGAACATGGTTTATATACCATTCACCGATCGTGCTAATCGCTTTTAGATATTCCTCTTTACTTGGAAGTTCTTCCAAGTCAATCGCATATTCTTCTTTGCCAAATGGTGATTTAAAAAGACCTAAAAATTTAGCTTTCTTTCGTGCTTTGCACTTTTCACAGATTATATTTCCTTCTTTGACCAGATGTGCCACTGAATCATAAACTTCCATTTTATTGTGTTCGCTCATTAAATTAATTGCATCGCAATCAAGGGCATGGATCTTTAGAGTTCTCTTATTTATTAGATAATTATCTGGGGCATTTATATCGACATCGTAACTTACACAGGCAGATAGGCTTGTGGCAATCACTAGCAAAAGTAATATTATTTTCAATTTTAATTTTTTCTTCATATAATAATCATCCCTTAATATTTGACACATGCGGATTTACAATTAAATATAATTGATAGGGATGATGTAATTGCCATCTCCTATTGGTATCAATTCTTCTTCAGTGCACATTATTCCACCAGAAGCTATTTCTATTTGAGGGAAGTATGTAGTTAAAACTTTGAAACCCTTGACCTTTCTAACATCTGCCTTTTGTGTCGTTTTAATTTCTATTGGATAGATTTTTCCATTTTCATAAAATATTAAATCAACCTCTTGCATGTCGCTATTTCTAAAGTAGAACATGTTTGGCTTTTTACCAGCGTTATAATATGATTTTAGTATTTCCGTTACAACATATGTTTCAAATAGTTGCCCTGCCATTGCGCCATTTTTAGCAGATTCTGGATTAAACCATTTACACAAATAACAAACAAGTCCAGTATCCATCCAATAAACTTTTGGGGATTTTATAATTCTTCTGCTAACATTCATTGAAAATGGCTGCAGTAGGTAAATTATATTGGAAGTTTCTAGAACTGATATCCATTTTTTTACTGTTGAAACGTTTATCCCAATATCCTTCGCAATACTATTCATGTTTAGTATTTCACCTGTTCTACTTGCAAGCGAAGTCATGAATTGAATAAAGGTGTAAAGATTCGTCACATTCAATATATTTCTAACGTCTCTTTCCACATATGTGTCAATGTAATTAGAATAAAATCTTTCAAAATCAAAACTTTCATCATCATATAGTTTTGGAAAACTGCCTCTCTGTATAATTTCCCAAATTTTTTTTGAATTAAATTTTTGCTGAGGATTTCTACTTAATAGATAATCTTTTGTAGGAATAAATGGCTTGTTAAAATTTTCTCCTATTAGCTCTCTATTTGACAATCCATGCAACTGAAGAATTCCAAGACGACCAGAAAGGCTCTCGCTAACACCCTCCATCAGTTCAAATTTTTGAGACCCTGTCAAAAGGTAATTACCGTTTTTCTTTTCCTTATCAATCAAATACTTCAATGAAGAAAACACATTTGGATCTTTCTGCACTTCGTCAATTACTAGAGGCTTACTTTGCTCACTAATAAAGCCAACCGCATCTGTTTTTATAGCCTCTAAAATATTTATATTGTCTAGACTTACTATTTTGCAATCAAACTCGTTCTCAAAAATTGTGGTCTTTCCAACCTGCCTTGCCCCAGTCAATAATACTGCAGGGTAGTCTTTTAGATTGCTTTCTATCGCTTTTTTTATATGTCTCTTATAATACATAAATATTTTTCCGTTTTTTTACTTTATTAATATAAATATACCGATGTATTATGGCAATTTACCGGTAATTTTCTAACATCATAATAAAAATACAGGCAAATGTCAATAGGTTTTACGTATTTTCGTTACTTTTGACATCTGCCTTGGACGTACTAGAGCTCGCAGGTGAGGTGGCGGGCTGCGTGGCAGTTGATGTTGACTGCAACGGACATGCCTGCAATGTGGATAGGGTGAGAAATTATGTGGACGGCGAGGGCAGTAGTCTTACCACCAAAACCTGCCGTTCCTATATTTAATTTATTTATTTCATCGAGAAGCTCTTTTTCAAATTCGGCAATTACTTTGTCACTACTTGGCTCGCCAGTTTTTCTAATCAAAGCTTTTTTGGCGTTGTATGCGCACACTTCCATCGTTCCGCCAAGACCTACTCCAACAATTATTGGAGGACAAGGATTTGGCCCAGCATTTTTAACTGTGTCAATTATAAATTTTTTAACGCCCTCTTTTCCTACACTTGGTGTAAGCATTTTAAGGGCACTCATATTTTCAGAGCCAAAACCTTTTGGCGCTACTGTAATTTTTATTTTATCACCCGGAACAATTTCTGTATGAACTATTGCAGGTGTGTTATCTCCTGTGTTAATTCTCTCTCCAATCTCGCGTTCTTGCACACTCTTTCTTAAATAACCCTCAGTATATCCTTTAGCAACTCCCTTGTTGAATGCTTCCATATAATCGCCACCAACTATATGAACATCTTGACCAAGCTCAACAAAAAAAACTGCTATGCCTGTGTCTTGGCATATAGGCATCTTTTTATCGCGTGCAATAGCTGCATTTTCTATAATATCAGAAAGTGCTTCTTTACTTAAGGCAGATGTCTCTTCATCGCGCGCTTTTTTAAGAGCGCACTCTACATCGCTAGGCAAAAAATAGTTGGCATCAATTACCATCTTAGATACAAGTTCTGTTATTTCATTTACATTTACTTCTCTATAACTCATATATCTTTACTTATTTACATTACGTCTTTGCTTTTTTCACCTTGTATGATATCTCATTTACACAATGCTGGTTATCTAAGTCCCGCAATTAATGCATTTAAACCAAAACCTGCTTTATGCGCCCTAAAAGAATTTATCATTTTTTCATTACATACTGTACAAATTTTTGAATCAATTATGTTTTCCTGTTTTAGTCCATCATCAAGTAACAAGTTTATATTTATTTTTATTGTATCTATATAATATTTTTCTGGATTTCCGCCACTACCTTTTGATATGATTTCATCTATGTCAGAAAAATATTTATATTTTTCATAAAACATATCTGCCACATCTTTATCTACTTCAAAATGACATTTTCTAATTGCAGGCGCCATACAGCAAATTAAATTTTTAGCATCAACGTTAAAATTTTCTTTTAACTTTTCTACTGCATTATGTGAGATACCTGCTAGTGTTCCTCTCCAACCAGAGTGGACATTCCCAAGAACTTTTTTTACCGGGTCAAAAAAAACCATAGTAATACAATCCGAACCTGTTGTTGCAAGAATAAATTCCCTCTTATCTGTTATGAGTCCATCAGTATTTTCAAGACTTGGAATATTCATATCAGGTGTATCTTTATTAATTTTTTCCTTAACTATCTGGACATTATCAGAATGGCTCATAGTAGGTCTGATTAAATTTTTATACTCAAAACCTACTGCATTACATAGTTTTTTATAATTATTTAGGGCTAGATCCATTTCTTCTTTAGGTAGATAGTCCATCCCATTTTTCGGAGCTGTTCTAAAATTTAAATCTCTTCCTATACTAAAAGCATGACCGATTAAACTATCATATTCTAAAAGTTTTCTAAACTGAAGATAGTGAATGCCATCTTTTTCATTTATAACTACATTTTCATTTTCTAAAATTTTATAATCCATAAAATTTACATCTCTTCTGGTTTTAATATGTTTATCTCAATGTATCCAGTATTTCAGAAGAAATTTTAGATATCTCAGTTATCAATTCATCTGCCCTAGTATTTTTTCCTTGGGCAAATGTTTTATCTTCCATATTTTTGGTATTAATTTTTACGTTTACAAGGGCACCCCTAGCACCTGCTTCAAGCATAAGAGCAGATACTTCTAAATCACTTGATGCAAGAGAGCTACTCTTTCCTACTATCCTTCTTGTATCACTTATGGATTTAAGTGCTGTTTCCATGATATTTAATGGTGTTTCAAGACATATTTTAAATGCTTCTTGCATAGCCTTATTTCTTAAATCTTTTTCTTCATCAGTATCCTTAGGCATCTTAAAAACTTTTTCCATCTCTTTAAAATCTATAGAATCCTGATTCATAAGATTTAAAAATTCTTCTTTATATTTTTTCTGATTAGAAAGAACTTCTTTAAGCAAGCTATCATATTCTTCAAATTTTTTCTTTCCTATAGAAAGCTCGCACACCATAATACAAAGTGAAGCACCTTGTGCACAGGTAAAAGCAGCAACAGGACCGCCGCCAGGTGTAGGGGCGCTAGATGCAAGGAGATCCATATATTCACTTATTTTATAATTTTTATAATCCATAATGCTTTTTTAACTTTTTAATAATAGGTGGAAGGATTAAAGTATAAATGATCCCGCTCACGCAAGCTGTTACTATTCTCATAAGAAGAGAGCCAAAAACAAAAGGTGCACTATAATATCCAAAAATTTTACTATCTATAAATAGTGCTAGTGTATTAAATATAGTTAGTATAAAAAGTGCCGATACTATAATACTTGCAAGTACAAATTTATTATTAAGATTAAAATTTTTCTTATGTGATAAGGCACCAACATATGCACCGCATATAATATGAGGAAGTATCCAAAGCGGTGTAGTAACAGTTATTCCATATTGCGAAAGTAATTGGTTTAAAAACATTCCAAGACCGCCAACGATTGCTCCTTCAAGTGGTCCAAAAAGAAAAGCTGCCATAAGGAGAGGAACATTCTGCAGAGTTATTTTCATATTGCCAAGATTAACTGTTCCATAAATACTAAGGACAAAGAACATGGCAACAAACATTGCATATATTATTAATTTTTTTGTTGAATATGATTTCATAATTTACTTTATTATTATAACTTTTTAAGATAACGCCTTCAATTTGTCTTCTACTATGTATTTATATTCTTTTAGAATAGACCTGTGATCTTTCCATCTTTATCTATGTCTATTTTTTCTGCTGCTGGTACTTTTGGAAGACCTGGCATAGTCATTATCTCACCTGTAAGAGCTACAATAAAACCAGCACCGCTTGATACTTTTAAATTTCTAATTGAAATTTTAAATCCTGTTGGTGCGCCTAGTTTTTTTGGATCATCTGAAAAAGAATATTGTGTTTTGGCCATACATATAGGAAGTTTTCCAAACCCTAATTTTTCAAGACTTTTTATCTGCTCTAATGCATTTCCTACAAGCTCTACTCCATCTGCCCGATAAATCTTCTTTGCAATTGCTTCAAGTTTTTCCATAATAGTTAAATTATCTTCATAGGCAAATGTGAAATTATTTGGTTTTTCACAGAGATTTACTATTTCATTTGCAAGATCAACTCCGCCATCGCCGCCTCTTGCCCATACATCAGATAAAATTACATTTGCCCCAAGGCCTGCACACTTTTCTTTAATTAAATTTATTTCAGCGTCTGTGTCTGTTGGGAACTTATTTATTGCAACAACTGTATTCAATTTATAAACTGAAATCATATTGTCTACATGACGAAGAAGGTTTGGAAGGCCTGCTTCAAGAGCTTCTAAATTTTCCTTGATTAGATTTTCTTTATCTACACCGCCGTGGTGCTTTAGTGCGCGAACAGTTGCTACAACTACCACTGCATTTGGTTTTAGCCCTGCCTTTCTACATTTTATATCAAGGAATTTTTCTGCACCAAGATCTGCACCAAAGCCTGCTTCTGTTACTACATAGTCAGATAGTGCAAGCGCCATCTTTGTTGCAATTATAGAATTACAACCATGTGCGATATTGGCAAATGGGCCTCCATGAACAAGTGTAGGTGTATGTTCTAGTGTCTGAACTAAATTTGGTTTTATTGCATCTTTAAGAAGGACTGCCATAGAACCAACTGCATTTAGGTCGTGGGCAGTAACTGGTTTTCCATCTTTAGAATATGCAACTATTATATTGCTTAAATTCTTTTTTAAATCTTCTATATCATTTGATAAACAAAGGACTGCCATGATTTCACTTGCAACTGTTATATCAAAACTATCCTTACGAGGTGTTCCGTTTTTTTCACCGCCTAATCCATCTTCTATAAATCTTAGTTGTCTATCATTCATATCTACACAGCGGTGCCATGTAATATTTTCTAAATCTATATTCAGAGCATTTCCTTGGTGAATATGATTATCGAGCATTGCAGCAAGTAGATTATTGGCCGCACCTATGGCATGGAAGTCACCAGTAAAATGTAAATTTATATCTTCCATAGGAACAACTTGGGCATATCCGCCACCTGCTGCACCACCCTTTACCCCAAAGACTGGTCCAAGTGATGGTTCACGAAGTGCGACTATAACTTTTTTTCCAATTTTATTTAAGCCATCTGCAAGACCAACAGTTGTTGTAGTTTTTCCTTCACCTGCTGGTGTTGGCGACATAGCTGTAACTAAAATTAATTTGCCTTGGTGGGCAGAATTTTTGGTAAGAACATCAAGATTTATTTTTGATTTATATTTGCCATATAGCTCAATGTCATCATTTGATAGCCCTATCTTTTCTGCAACCTCTGTTATAGGCTGCATGATGGTACTTTGCGCTATTTCTATATCTGACTTATAACCCATTATCTACCCTCCGCATTTTTGTCTATTATACCATAAAACATTAGATATCATATTTATGAATATTAAGGCAAATATTATAAATTTAAAAGTAAAAAATGGCTGCAATTTCTTGCAACCATTTTATTTATATTTTATATAAAATATTTTAGATGTTATTTTACAAGTGAAACTTCTACACCGATAACCGGTTCAACTGATTCACCATTGATAAGCTTCATAGCATTTTCAACAGCTGTCGCACCCATGAGGTCTGGTTGTTGAGCAACTGTTGCTTTCATCTTTCCTTCTTTAACTGCGGCTAAAGCATCATCTGTAGCATCGAATCCGATTATTGCAATGTCCTTATCGCCCACTGCTTCTACAGCACCAAGTGCCATTTCATCATTGTGAGCAAATACACCTTTTATATCTGGATTTGCTTGAAGGATATTTTCCATAACAGTAAGTCCTTCTGAACGATTGAAGTTTGCTGTTTGAGATGCAGCTACATCTAACTTGCTATCTGCTATGTTATGGAAGCCTTTGCCTCTATCAATTGCAGCTGATGTTCCTTCAACACCTACAAGCTCAGCAACCTTTGCACCTTCGCCAACTAATTCAAGAAGATAATTTGTTGCAAGTTCTGCACCAAGAACGTTGTCAGATGCGATTGCACAATCAACAGTTTGTCCATCAACGCCACGGTCAACAGATATTGTTTTGATTCCTGCTTTGATAACATCGCCGATTACAGGAGCAACTGCTGAAGAATCAACAGGGTTTACGATAACAACTTTAACATTTCTAGAAATTAAATCTTCAATGTCATTTGTTTGCTTTGCAGAATCATCACCTGCATCAACTACAACAAGATCAATTCCAAGATTTTCTGCTTTTCTTCTTGCTCCATCAACAAGAGTTACGAAGAATGGGTTGTTTTGTGTTGAAACAGAAAGTCCAACAAGTGGTCTTTCAGCAGTAGGTGAAGGTTGTGCCGCAACTGGTTCTGGAGCTGGAACAGCATTTTCTACTGCACTAGCTTGTGGAGCATTATCTGCACTTGTTGCTGCCTTCTGAGAGCAAGCAGTAAACGCAAATACAAGTGATAATGCTAAAAATAAAGATAATATTTTTTTCATAAATTCCTCCTTAAAAATTTATTTGAAGATATTTTCCTGTGGAAAATACCTATTATCTTTCCTTATCTGAAAGTACTGCTATAAGTATAACTATTCCCTTTATTACATCTTGGTAATATGAAGAAACACCTATTATATTAAGTCCATTGTTTAGTACCGCTATAATTAGTACACCAATTAAAGTTCCTGTGATTTTTCCTCTACCACCACTCAGACTTATTCCGCCAAGTGCACCTGCTGCAATTGCATCAAGTTCATAACCTGAGCCAAGTGTTGGCTGTGCAGAACCCAGTCTTGAAAGAAGTATTATTCCTGCAAGAGCTGACATAAATCCAGATATTGCATAAACTGACATCTTGGTTCTTACAGTATTTATTCCAGCAAGTGAAGCCGCTTTTTCATTACTTCCTGTTGAATAAATTTTCCTTCCATATGTTGTATTGCTTAGTAAAAAGTATAGCACAATAAATACTATTATTAAAATCCAAACTGGTGTTGGAACTCCTAAAATTGTTCCCTTACCTATGGCAGTTAAAAATGCTGCACTAAAATCTTCTCCCCTTGTAACACCTGAGATTGGCTTACCGTTAGAAAAAATAAGTGTAAGTCCTCTAAATACTGTCATAGAAATAAGTGTTGCAATGAATGGTTGTATTCTTCCTTTGGTAATTATAAATCCTGTAATGAATCCAAAAATTGCACCAAGAAGAAGTGAAATTAAAATCGCTAGTGGTGATGTAACTCCCATAAGAATAAGTTTTGCTGCAATAGCTGTTGTAAATGCAAGTATGGAACCAACTGATAGATCAATTCCACCCGTTAGAATTACGAGTGTCATACCAAAGGCAATAAGACCATTAATTGATGACTGTCTAAGTAATGATAAAAAGTTTCCAACAGTTGCAAAATTCTTACTAAGAAGGCTTATACCTACAATCAAAGCTATAAGCGCAATTAGAGATCCAAATTCACTAATGTTAATTTTCTTAAATCTATCTTTCATTACACACCTCTTGTAGCAAGATTCATAATTTTTTCTTCATTGATGTCGCTTCCTTCCACTATGCCAACACTCTTTCCTTCATGCAAAACTACTACTCTATCGCTCATACCAATTATTTCTGGAAGTTCTGATGAAATCATAATTATTGAAACACCTTCTTTTGTAAGGTCATTCATAATGTCATAAATTTCTTTCTTGGCACCTACGTCAACACCACGTGTTGGTTCGTCAAGTATTAATATCTTTGGATCGGTTGTAACCCATTTTGCAAATACAACCTTTTGTTGGTTTCCACCAGATAAGGATTCAACATGCTGACTCTCATCGCTACATTTTATAGAAAAGTCTTTGATGGCTCCTTCTGTCATCTTTTTTTCTTTATTTTTATCAAGCACGCCAAGCTTGTTAGATAATTTTTTCAGATTGGCAACACTTATATTGAATTTAATTGAGAATGGAAGGAGCAAACCTTCATTTTTCCTATCTTCTGTAATAAATGCTATGCCATGCTTTTTAGCTTCTATAGGATTTCTTATATGGACTGTCTGTCCTTCAATATCAATTTCTCCCTCATCCTTTTTTATACTTCCAAAAATTGTATGCATTGTTTCTGATCTACCAGCACCCATGAGTCCTGCAATACCAAGGATTTCACCCTCTCTTAAATTAAATGAAACATCTCTAACATATGGAGCACTTGATAAGTGTTTTACTTCAAAAATTGTTTCACCAAAATGGCTATTTCTTTTTGGATATCTATCACCGATTTCACGGCCTATCATCATTCTAACTACATCATCAACTGTAACATCAGATACATTGTTGGTTGCAATGCATTTGCCATCACGAAGGACTGTAACCTTGTCACATATTTCGAAAATTTCTTCCATTCTGTGCGAAATATAAATTATAGAAACTCCTTGTTTTTTTAAGCTAGCAATAATTCTAAATAAAGTTTGAGTTTCGGAAATTGTAAGGGCAGATGTTGGTTCATCCATAATTAAAACTTTAACATCATTATGGAGTGCTTTTGCAATTTCAACCATCTGTTGCTTTCCTACAGAAAGTTTAGACATGGTTGCACCTGGGTCAATATCAACTCCAAGTCTTTCCATGAGTTCTGCAGTTTCTTTTCTCATTGTTTTTTTATCAAGTATGCCGCCCTTATTTATTTCTTTACCAAGGAAAATATTTTCTTCTACTGTCATATCTGGAATAACATTTAATTCTTGATGTATGAAGATAAGACCATCTTTTTCTGCTTCTTTAAGATGAGAATAATTTTTTTCTATGCCATCAATTAGAATGGTGCCTTCATCTTTTGATATCATGCCTGTTAAAATTTTCATGAGGGTAGATTTACCTGCACCGTTTTCACCGCACAGCGCAAGAACAGTTGCATCATCTATTACCAGATCTACGCCATCCAAAACCTGATTCTTGAAAAAGGCTTTGCTTATGTTTTTCATCTCAACTTTCATTTAGAAACATACCTTTGAAACTAAAATTATGTTGGAATATGGAGTACACTCTCCTGTTCTAATTATTGCCTTGGCAGATTTTGTTCTTTCTTTAAATTCACTATGAGGAACATATTCTGTTTCCACATTTGGATAAAGAGATAGTATATCCTTAAGCATTTTTTCATTTTGTGTTTTTATTTCACTTGCAAGGATAATTTTTTCTACATACATATCCTTATCAACTGTTTTTAACACATCCATGAATGATGGTTTTCCAAGTTCTAGTGCAAGATCAATTTTTTTAACTCCATCTGGAATAGGAAGACCGCAGTCACCTATGCATATAAAATCTGTATGACCAAGGTCCGATAAAACTTTAGATATTTCACTATTTAGAATTCCATTTTTCTTCATACTGTCCTCTATAATTTTTATTTCATTTCACTTTCTACCATATCTAGTTCTGGCATTCCAGATTGTGCGCCAACTTTTTCTGTAGACATTCCTGCTGCAATATTGGCAAACTTTAATGCCTTTTCCATATCATAACCTTTTGTAAGTGCAACACAAAAAGCACCGTTGAATGTATCACCTGCACCTGTTGTATCAACTGTCTTGCAATCCTTTCTGCATGGAACTATAACGGCTCCCTTTCCTTCTACATATGCGGCAACTCCCTTACTTCCGAGAGTTACTAAAACTTTTCCTTTATATTCGTTTACTATTTCTTCTACAGATCTATCTCCAAAAATTAATTTCATCTCATGTTCATTTGGAGTTATATAATCTACACTTTCCACTATTTCCTTAGATACTGCACTTGCTGGTGCTGGATTTAGAACTACTTTGATATTATTCTCTTTACAAATTTTTATAACATACTCATTAGTTTCTTGTGGAATCTCATGTTGAAGAACAATAAGATCGCATTTTATTAATTCAGATTTTATATTATCAATATAATTTTTATCAACTTTATTGTTAGCTCCTGGAACAACTACTATAGTATTATCATTTTCTCCTATAGTAATAATTGCAAGACCAGAATTAATATTATTTTCTATTGCAATATTATCTACATTTACATTATTGTTTTTTAGATTAGTTATAAGATTTTTTCCGTGCTCGTCGCTTCCTACTTTTCCGAACATGGCAACATTTGCCTTAAGCCTTGCGATCGCAACAGCCTGATTAGCGCCCTTGCCGCCATCAAGATACTTAATTGATTCTCCCTTTACTGTCTCGCCTTTTTTCGGTATCCTCTTAGAAGAAATCATCATATCCATATTAATGCTTCCGACAACACCTATCATAGGATCCTCTAACTTTAAGTCTATTATACTTGATTTCCGTAATATTTACAATAGATAACAATAAATTACATAGAAAAAGGGAAGGTTTTTAATTTTTTTTAACTGGTCTGAATAATAAAATTAAAATTACAAGGACAAGCACGAAGGCAAATATCGTTGCAATATTAAATACGCCTGCAGTCACAAACATTCCTATGTTATAAGTGCAAAGTGCAAGAGTATAACCAACACACATTTGGAAAATAAATGTAAAGAGTCCCCATTTAAAACTTCCTTGTTCTCTAAATGCTGTTGCAATTGCAACAAGACATGGTGCATTGAAAATATTAAATAGCATGAAGCTAAGACCTGTCCATGAATTATTGTTAAAGAGACTTCTTATTGCAAGGACAACATCTGCCTCGTCCTCACTTGCTGCGTGCGCAAGCATACCAAGTGTTGCTGTTGCTTGTTCTTTTGCAATTTCGGCAGATACAGATGCAACTGCTCCTTGCCAAGTTCCAAATCCTAGTGGGGCAAATATGAATGCAATTTTTTCTCCGATTACTTTAAGCATACTTTCTTCTAAATCTACAAGTTGGAGACTGAAGTTGAAATTCATAAGGAGCCATAAAACTATGCAGGCTAGGAAAATTATTGTTCCTGCTTTTATCATGAAGCCTTTGACTCTCTCCCACACATGAATGAAGATTCCTTTTATTGATGGGAAGTGATAGGCAGGAAGTTCCATTACAAATGGTGCAGGATCGCCTGAGAATATATTCATCTTCTTTAGTATGATTCCAAATACAACTACTATTGCGATTCCTACAAAATACATTCCTGTTGCAATGAGTGCATTTCCTTCAAAGAAAGCTTGTGTCATTATGAGAACAATTTCCATCTTGGCTGCACATGGAATAAATGTTGCAAGCATGATAGTCATTCTTCTATCTTTTTCTTCTTCTATAGTTCTGCATGACATAATTGCAGGAACGCCGCAACCCGTGCCAACAACCATAGGGATGAATGATTTGCCTGAAAGACCAAATCTTCTAAAAATTCTATCAAATATAAATGCAACTCTTGCCATATAACCTGAGTCTTCAAGAATTGAAAGAAGTATGAATAGTATTGCAATTTGAGGAACAAAACCAAGTACTGTGCCGACACCGCCTACTATTCCATCAATTACTAAACTCTTAACCCAGTCTATTACTCCTATGCTTGAAAGGAAGCCGTCAACTGCGCCTGGAACAATTTCGCCGAACAAAACATCATTGGTCCAGTCAGTTAGGAAAGTTCCAAGAGGTCCCATTGCAATATAGTAAACAACAAACATTATAAGGGCAAATAATGGAAGGGCAAGAACTCTGTTTGTTAAAACTCTATCTATCTTGTCAGATGTTGTGAGTTTTCCTTTTTCATGTTTTTTTACAACTGATGTTGATACAAGTTTTTGTATATATTCATATCTTTGGTTTGTGATAATGCTTTCTGCATCATCATCCATTTCTTCTTCACAGTCTTTTATATGTTCTTCGAGGTGAGATAATAAATCTTCTGATAAATGTAAACTCTTATAATCTTCTTTATCTCTTTCAAAAATTTTTATTGCATGCCATCTTAGAGTTTGTTTATCAACTTTATCTTGTATAGATTCTTCTATGTGAGCAAGCGCATGTTCTACTGAACCAGAAAATACGTGAGGGCATTCTTTTACGGGTTCTTTTGCTGCTTCTATGCAAGCATTTGCTGCTTCAAAAACTCCTTCTTCATTTAGTGCTGACATTGTTACGACTCTGCAACCTAGGGTTTTTGAAATTTTTTCTATGTCTATCTTATCGCCATTTTTATCAACGGCATCCATCATATTTATTGCAACTACTGTTGGAAGGCCTATTTCTAGAATTTGAGTTGTAAGATATAAATTTCTTTCTATGTTTGTTCCGTCAACTATATTGAGGATGGCATCTGGTTTTTCATTTACAAGATAATTTCTTGATACAACTTCTTCCATTGAATATGGAGATAATGAATAGATTCCTGGAAGGTCTTGGATGATTACATCTTTATTTCTAATTAATCTTCCTTCTTTTTTTTCTACTGTAACTCCTGGCCAGTTACCTACATACTGGGTTGAGCCAGTAAGTGAGTTAAACAGTGTTGTCTTTCCGCAATTGGGATTTCCTGCAAGTGCAATTTTTAAATTCATAATTTTCTTTACTCCTTTAAAATTTCATTTGTGATTTTTTAAGAAATCTCAAGTATTTCGGCATCTGCCTTACGAAGTGAAAGCTCGTACCCGCGCACTGTTATTTCAATCGGATCGCCAAGGGGCGCTACTTTTCTAACAAAAACTTCTGTTCCTTTGGTGATGCCCATGTCCATGATTCTTCTTTTTACTTTTCCCTCGCCATGGATTTTGATGATGGTTGCGCTCTCTCCTACTGCCACATCTTTTAGAGTTTTCATAGATCCTCCTTTATTTTTTCATTTGCCTTTGCAGTTTCTTGTTCTGTTGCATTTGCCTTTATGGCTTCTTGTTCTGTTACGATTTCAATCATGATTTTTTCAGACATTTCTTTTGTTACTGCGAGTCTGCTATTTTTTATATTGAGAATTATGTCGCCGTCATGTGATGAGATGATGTTCATCACTGTGCCGTCGACAAATCCAAGATCCGCTAGGTGCTTTTTGGCATCTGGCCTACCGCCTACTTTTATTACTTTGGCATAGTCGCCTGTTTTGACGTAAGTTAGTGGAAGCACTTCTTACTCCTTTGCTGTCTTGCAGGCGCTACATTTTGAGCAGCCTTTGCAGCCGCAAGAGCAGGTGCCAGCTTTGAAATCTGAAAGCATCTTTCTAACTGATAAAACTATTCCTAAAAGTATTAGTGCCAGGATGGCAAATGTTGATATATTCATAAAACCCCTCTTTTAAAAGCCCTTTGGTTAGTGGGCGCTGATGGTGGTTAGATATCTTTAACTGATGTAAAATTATCACAACTTCGGGGGCTTGTCAACCCCCATATTTTTGTAGGAATATTGGGGACGGTGAAGTTAAACCCTAAAGTTGGACCAAAATAAGTAAGTTATGGAGG
>CAMJPD010000010.1 GCA_946407765.1 uncultured Lachnospiraceae bacterium | reverse complement strand
TTATGAAATATTATAGATTGGGTGAGTCAGAAGAATTGATAAAAGAAGCTTTTGGCATAGAAAAAAATGATAAAAAGAAGAAAGCAAGTGCAAAAAAAAATTGAGAGCATTAGAAAAAATTTAGAAAACAAAGTGAAAGGCATCTTGTATGCAGATGTTGAAGATGGTGTTTTATCATAGTAATGATATAACAGAACTTTTAGATTTGAACAGATAAAACAAATAGATAATCGAAATTGCAATGTAACGCTCCGTTTCTATTTAAACAAGTGCTGTCTGAAGAATAACTAGAAAATATAATTGCGATTATAATCTCATGTGAAAATTCCAAAGATTTGTAAAAATAGTAAAGTGTGTTATAATCTATGCATGTTACCTAACAAAATATGTAAAATTTCAATCATTCTAATTATCATATCATTATTTGCATCATGCGGCATATCCCCTAGCGAAAATAAATTGCCAAATATGGCTGCTGTGGAAGACACTGAAAACCCATCTATAAATGAATATAAATACATGATCAATATAAGTTCCAATAAGGTTCATACATTCGAATGTGGCAATAGTAGAATAAGATCTGAGAACAATAAATTCCCTACAAATGACAAATTAATAAATATACTTTCTAATGATAAATATGATGTTTGCCATATATGTTATGCCGGACTTAGAAAGAATAAAAGCATAACTGAAGAAGACTGCGCACTAGTAGAAAAATATATGAGACTATATGAATTTTTGCAAAATGATGATGATATCTGCGGATTTCTTATGAGTATATTCGAAGTAGGCAATTGGTATGTAAATAATGTATATACTTATCAAGGTGGTCTAAATACTGTTTCTAAAATAGATTCTGATGCTAAAAGATATGCAAGTGATAGAGCTCAAAACAAATGGAGCGAATACAAAACATCATACTCAGAACTTATGCAGGTTGAGGATAGTGTAAGTTTAAATAATAGGAAAATACAGTCCACGACATTTAATGGAGATGCAGCATTAAGATATAGCTTGCACAAATGTGATTTATTTACTGATAGATATGCCAAAGGTGATACAAAAGATCTCAAGAACAACAAAGTAGCTATTAAAAATGCCGATAACGAATTATTGGGATATGATTGGAAAAATTACTATGTATCAGATGATTGCTCTAAGTTTGCAGCGGCGGTTTATTACAATTACATAAATAAAACTATATTAAACAGTAAATCACAGGACAAAAAAGATGGAAATGGTATTGATTTATGGTATACGGGATCTTATAGTTTTGTTGATTCAAAAAGCAACATATATAGAATATTGAAGAATACTGAGAGATTTAAGTTTTATGGACCAGACGAAATAAAGCAATACGATGCCGATTATAAATTAGGGGAAAGAGACAATGCATTTAAATTAGAACCTGGAGACTTATTGTATAGGAAAGAGAAGGTCCATTATGAAGATAAAAATGGTAGAAATGTAAGAGTTTCAGATATACCTGGGCATGTGGAATTTTATATTGAAAATAATAAAGTAGTAGGCTGGGGCGGCATTCATAAACAAAATTACAGTTCAAAAATTTTTGATAAGGATGATGCAAATAATTATTTCAAAAGCAGAAATCTTGATACTGACAAAGGACAACCATATACATTTGTAATAAGATTTGAGGGTGGTAATAATGAAAAATAAAAAAGTTTTTTATGTAATAGTTGCAATCATTATCGTAGTTGTCGCATATGTTTTTATAAGAAAGAACACTAAATACAATATTGAAGATAGTGTTAAAAGTATAAAAATGAGCAATGATGAGGAATACAAGCGCTATCTTAAATTTATTAGACAATATATTTCACCAGCCAAGCTTGTAAATTTTGTCGACTTTAGGGATTTGTATCTGGGAGACTATAACGAAAAAGCAACTGGGCATACAGTTTTGCGACAAATGAAATTTTATGCGTATAAAGAGTTGTTTAATGAGCTATTTAATAGGGAACGGACAAATTTTGACGACTGCCCAGTTACAGAAAATTTCAAGCAAAAATTTAAGCCAAACGTATTTCATTACTATAAATTTAATGATGCAGAAGATAGTTCAGTAAATTGTGGAATAGATGATGATGCGCTGCAGCTGAGTGTAAATGAAGCGGGAGACTTCATTGCAGGTGAGCCAGGCTATATCTATTACCATCATTTCCATTATACACTTGATGAAGAAGGAAATGTTGATGACATAATGTTTGACTACACAGAATAGTTAAAATAGGGTACGTGATATGAAAAAAATTAAACTCCCAACCGAAATTGCATATATCCTGGGTCTTGCCCTCATCGCGCTCGGCACTTGTTTTATGACCAAGGCCGATTTTGGCCTAACCATGCTCGCCGCCCCCGCCTACCTGCTTCACATTTTGCTTACAACTAATATAAGTCCCTTCTTTACCTTTGGCAGATGCGAAATGTTCATGGAAATTTTTATGATCATACTGATGAGCATAATTATAAAAAAATTTAAATTTGGCTTTTTGTTTTCTATGGTTGCAGGCATCATCTATGGGCTGATGCTTGATTTATGGATTTTAATTTTTAAAGACCTCACAGTTGTAACATTTTTTTCAAGAGCGTTTTTATTTATTCTTAGCGAATTATTTATAGCACTAGGTATTGCACTCATATTTAAATCATACTTCCCACCAGCAGCTTATGAATTTTTTGTTAAAGAAGTCTCTGCATATTTTAATATAAGTATTCCAGTATATAAAACAGGATTTGATATTACATTTTTTGTAATAGCTGTTATTATGTCATTTGCCATGTTCGGCATAGGCCATTTTGAAGCAATAGGCATAGGAACAGTAATCATTGCCCTCATAAACGGCGCCCTCATCGGATTTTTCACAACAATCCTTGATAAAATCTTTTCATACATAGACCTCCTCCCCCTACGCGGCACCTATTTCTAACAGGAATATTGGGGACTTAAGTTATTTATCCAAAATAATATGTTATCATATACCCATAACATATAAAGCAGAAAAATAAATTTTTAAAGAGGTAAACCATGTCAAAAGTCTTATTAATTAACGGCAGCCCACATGATAACGGCTGCATAGCAACAGCGCTAGCTGAAATGAAAAAAATCTTTGATACAGAAAAAGTTGATGTAGAAATCATACACATAGGTAATAAACCAGTCAGAGGCTGCGTTGCATGTAATTTTTGCAAACAAAGCGGCCACTGTGTATTTACCGACGATCTTGTAAATGAAGTTGCAACAAAATTTGAAGCAGCCGATGGAATAGTTGTCGCAAGCCCAGTTTATTTTGCATCACCAAATGGCACACTCATCTCATTCCTTGATAGATTATTCTACAGCACAAGTTTTTCAAAACATATGAAAGTTGGCGCAGCAGTTGTAAGTTGCCGTCGTGGTGGCAACAGCGCAAGCTTTGATGTGCTAAATAAATATTTTACAATTTCAAATATGCCTATTGCATCAAGCTCATACTGGAACCAAATCCACGGCTTCACCGCCGACGACGCAAAAAAAGATTTAGAAGGCCTCCAAACAATGAGAAATCTCGCAAAGAACATGTCCTTCATGATCAAAGCCATTGCAGATGCAAAAGCAAAATCAGGTTACCCTGAAATCGAATCCGGCGCCTTCACCAGCTTCCCCGACGGCAAATAAATATCGGGAACTTAAGTTATTTATCTAGGAACTTAAACAATTTGCCCAAATAAGTGTTTGATAGATACCCACTTGCATTTGCCCACTTAAAGTACTACAATATAAGTAAATAGATACCCCTGACGCTGAAGTGTTTCTGAGGCGGAAGATATGGTAGAAAATGAATAATTTTGTTTTTTATTAACCATATCCTTTAGGGGGGATATGGTTTTTTGTTTAAGAGGTTATGAAAAACAAAACAGAACATATTAATATTTTTGTAGGACTGCTTCTTATACTAGCACCAATATTAACTGCAATCATTTGTCTTTCTATGGGAAGACTTAATATTCCTATAACAGACATCATAAATTATTTTAAGGGCATAGAAATCCCAGCTCAGTATAGGCTCACTATTGCAAATATTAGAATACCAAGAATAATAGCAACTATGGTAGTTGGTGCATCACTCCCACTTGCAGGATTAATATTCCAATCTTATTTTTCAAATCCACTTGCAACTCCAGATACTTTAGGTGTCGCTAGCGGTTCATGCTTTGGTGCTGCACTTGGAATATTATTAGGGTTAAATATTTTAGGAATAGAGTTTACTGCATTTATATTTGGTGTAATAATAGTCATTCTAACTGGTATTACGGGTATGAAGAGATCTGAATCAAAACAGACAATAATACTTGCAGGAATTATTGTTGGGTCACTATTTCAAAGTCTTGTTTCATTCGTAAAATTTATTGCAGATACAGATACTCAGCTTCCATCAATAACATTCTTTCTCATGGGAAGTTTTCAATCAGTAGGAAAGGAGACTTTATTTATTAGTGTTCCTATAGTTGCTATATGTATATTTGTCATTTTTATATTAAGATGGAGAATAAATTTACTTACTCTTGATGGTGATGTAGTAAAAACTATGGGAGTAAATATTACATTACTTAGAATTACAGTTATCATTGCAGCTACAATTATAACTGCAATATCTATTGCTATGGCAGGTCAGGTTGGTTGGGTTGGACTCATAGTTCCACATTTCTGCAGAATGCTTGTTGGTGAAAATCATACACGTCTTGTTCCATTTACTATAAGTATAGGCATCTGCTTTATGTTAATTATTGATACCATATCAAGAACTATGTTTGCTGCAGAAATTCCTATATCAGTTTTAACTTCGATCATAGGCGCACCATTCTTCATATATATGCTTCGCAGTAGAGGAGGAGTAAAATTATGATTTTAGAAGTTAATAATTTATCTCTCTCTTACGGTAAGACAGAAATATTAAAAAATATAAATTTTAAATTAGAAAATCCATGCGTATGTTCTATCCTTGGACCTAATGGAATCGGTAAGACAACTCTTATTAGATCCCTTCTAGGTCTCAAAGAAATTTCTAAGGGAAGTATAAGTCTTGATGGAGTAGATATAAGAAAAATAGATAGAAAAAGTTTCTATTCTAAAATTTCTTATGTAAAACAAGGTGGAAAGGAGACATCAATTTATACAGCACTTGATACAGTTCTTCTAGGACTTGCAAGTAGAATAAATCCATTATTAAAACCTAAAGAATCAGATGTTGTACTTGCAGAACAAATTTTAGAAGAATTACATATAAGTCATCTAAGGGATAAATATGTATCACGTCTTAGTGGTGGCGAAGCACAGATGGTATTTATGGCAAGAGCTCTTGTTAAAAATCCAGAGATACTTATACTTGATGAGCCAGAGTCCAATCTTGATTATAGAAACCAATTATTAATTCTTGAAATTATAAAATCACTTGAAGAAAAAGGAAAACTTATAATATTTAATACTCATTATCCTGACCATGCACTTAGATATTCTAAAAAAACATTAATGCTTAGAGGACTTGATAATTATGTCTTTGGTGATACTAAAGAAATAATAACTAAAGAAAATATAGAAAATACTTTTAGAATTAAAGCAGCCGTTGGCGATCTAAAAGACGGCGAAAACATTTATAGAGACATTGTCCCTGTTTCTATAGTTTAACAAGAAGACTAAGGAGGTGCTTCATGAAAAAATTTGCAATATATGGAAAGGGCGGAATAGGAAAGTCCACAACAGTATCAAATCTTTCTGCAGCTTTTTCCAATATGGGAAAGAAGGTTGTTCAAATAGGTTGTGATCCAAAAGCTGATTCAACTACACTTATAACTCACGGTGCAAAAATCAAAACAACACTAGAATTAATTAGAGAAAAGAAAGAAAATTTTGATTTAGAAGATATGATTAAACTTGGATACAATGACATAATTTGTGCCGAAGCAGGTGGTCCTATGCCAGGTCTTGGCTGTGCAGGTCGTGGAATTATATGCGCCCTTGAAAAGCTTGATGAAAAAGGTCTTTATAAAAAATATAACCCTGATGTAGTTTTTTATGACGTACTTGGAGATGTAGTGTGCGGTGGTTTTTCTATGCCTATGAGATCTGGTTTTGCAGATAAAGTTTTTATCATCACATCGGGTGAAAATATGTCTATATATGCTGCAGCCAACATCTGCACTGCTATAGAAAATTTTAAAGGCAGAGGTTATGCAAAGCTTGGCGGAATCATATTGAATAGGCGAAATGTTAAGGACGAAGATAAAAAAGTAAATGAATTATGCAAAGATTTTAAAACAAAAATAGTAGGCGAGCTTCCATATGATGAAATAGTTCATAAGGCAGAGGATATGAAAAAGACAGTTGTTGAAGCCTTCCCAGATAGTGATATGGCAAAGGCATATCTAAAACTTGCAAAGGAGGTGGACAATGCTTAAAGCTGTAAGAGTAGAACAAAGAGAAATAGCAATAGGGAAAACTCTAAACGAAGTTGATGTTACAAAGCCATTTGATACTGGCCTCGAATATGGTTGTCCTGCAAGAGGAACTTGGAATATTGCACACATAGGTTTTCTTGTTCCAGAGTGCCATGAAGTATTTGTATGTGCTGCAAACTGTCTTAGAGGTGTCGTTCTTACAGCTGCAGAGATGGGAACTATAGGACAATTTTCTACAGTTACTATAAAAGAAAATAATGTTCTTGATGGCAATATGGAAGAGCTTCTAATTGATGGAATTACTTCTATAATAGAAAAATTAAAAACAAAACCAAAAGCAGTTCTAGTTTATACAAGTTGCATACATCATTTTATGGCAGTTGACCTTGGTCTTTGTTATAAAACACTAAGAAAGAGATTCCCTAAAATAAAATTTACTGATTGTTATATGAATCCTATAATGAGAAAAAGTGGTATAACACCAGATGAACTTATGAGAAGACAACTTTACACTCTTATAGATAAGACAGATAAAAAGGACAACGGAATAAATATACTTGGAAATAATTATCCAACAGATGAGACAAGCGATTTAATCAGACTTATAAGAAAAAGTAAATTTAAACTTCGCGATATAACATATTGTAAAAAATTTAGTGAATATAATGATATGGGAAAAAGCAAAATTAATATTGCCTACCTTCCTGTTGCAAAAAAGGGCCTAGATTTTATAAGTAGAAAACTAGATCAAGAAGCGCTCTACTTGCCACTTAGTTATGACAGCGAAGTTATAAAGAAAAATATGACTCTCCTTGCAGAAAAAATTGGAGTTGATATAAGTAAGTTTGATTTTAAAGAAGAAGAGGCTATGGCAGCACTTAGAGATGCTAAAAAAGTTATAGGTAACACTGCAATAGCCATAGATTATACATTTACAACTGCTCCATTTAGTCTCGTTAAATTATTACTTGATAATGGATTTAATGTTAAAAAAATATTTACAGACTCTATTGGAGAAGTAGATATATTTAATGAAATTAAAGAAAAATATGCGGGGCGCGATATAAAAGTTTATCCAACAGTAAATGTTTCTATGAGAGTAAATGAGAGAGGCCAAAAAGAAAAATATCTTGCCCTTGGTCAAAAAGCTGCCTACTTTACTGATACAAATTATTTTGTGAATGAGGTAGAAGGTGGCGGTCATTATGGCTTTGATTCCATAAGAATACTTGCGAAAAATATGATAGATGCATATAAGAAAGAAAAAGATGCATCAAATCTCATACAGAAAAAAGGTTTAGGATGTGGGTGCCAGTTATGAAACAGATACAAACATTTACAAGTACATATACAGCAGATGTCTCAGGTGTTCCATCTGCACTTTATGAACTCGGCGGCATGAGTATCATGCATGATGCTTCAGGTTGTAACTCTACTTATAATACTCATGATGAGCCAAGGTGGTACGGAAGTAAGAGCCTAGTTTTTATTTCAGGACTTTCTGAAATGGAAGCAATAATGGGTGATGATCAAAAATTAGTTGATGACATAGTAAAAGCTGCAAAAGATCTAAAGCCAAGATTTATTGCAATAGCAGGGACACCAATTCCTATGATCACAGGTTGTGACATCGCAGCAAATGCAAGAGTAATAGAAGCAGAAACTGGAATTCCAACTTTTGGAATAGATACAAACGGTATGCATTCATATGTTGAAGGTGCAGGCGAAGCCCTTTTTGCATATGGAAAAGCTTTTATAAAAAAAGATATTGCAAAAAGTCCAAGTAAAAAGGTAAGAGTAAATATCTTAGGTGCAACACCAATAGATTTTTCAGTAAATGGCCAAATAGAATCAATAGAAAAATTTCTAGAACAAAATGGCTTTGATGTTATTTCAAACTATGCTCTATCTTGTAATATAGAAAAAATGGCAAATGCTGCCCTTGCCGATGTAAATCTTGTTATTTCATCTGTTGGAATAAAAATTGCAGAATATTTATTAGCGGAATTTAAAATCCCTTATGTGATTGGCGTTCCATATGGCAAGAAATTAAAAGAAGATATAATAAATTCTTTAAATAAGGCAGCATCAGGAGAAAGCGACATTATATATGCAAGTGATCTAAATGAAAAACTTAAAAACCAAGGTGTATATATTATAGGCGAGAGTGTAACATCAAAATCACTTGCTAAAGCAATTTATTATAAACATGGAATTACACCTATAGTAATTTCTGGAGTTGAACTTGGAAATACTTTCCATGGTGATATTATAAAAAGCCTCAAGGTCCGTGAAAATGTAGCACTTGAAGAAAAGGACTTGCATATAGAAGATGAGGATGAGATTGCAGTAGCAATTAAAGGAGCAAGAGTTGTTATTGCAGATCCTCTTTATAAACCAATTTTGTCTTCAAAAACAAAATTTGCAGAAAATCCACATGAAGGTTTTTCTGGAAGATTGTTTAGAAAGAGAATAATAAATTTAGTAAATAAATTTTAAAGGAGATTTATATGAAAAAATTACTTAGTTTAGTTTTAACACTTGTAATGGTAGCAGGCCTTTTTAGCTGCGCTAGTAAACCTACTGCTTCAATTAGTAGCGGAGAAGTAGCTGCAGTAGATGCAGGCGCTACTAGTGAAAAACCAAAACCAGGAGAAGAAGTTGCTAAGGGAACTGAAGATCCAATGTATGTTGCTTCAGATACAGAAGAAGGTTTTGTTCCAGCTGATATGGTTGGAGCTGAAGAAACCGTTGACCCAGAAAGTGTGCCAGAAGGAATGCATGTTGTTGTAGACCACGGAGGAAACAGAGTCAATGTTCCAAACAAAATTGAAAGAATAGTTGTAACAGATATATTCCCAGTTCCTGCAGTACTTTCAGTATTCTTTAATAGTGCAAGTAAGATTGTTGGTATCGCTCCAACAAGTATGAGTGCTGCCAAGAACAGTTTACTTTCACAGATTTATCCAGAAATACTTGATGCTAAGACAGATTTTATGAATGGTAATGTAATCAACGTTGAAGAACTTATGAAATTGAATCCAGATGTTGTTTTCTATAGTGAAAACAATAATGAGCAAAAGGAAGTCCTAAACAACGCAGGCTTTTGCGCTATAGGAATATCTGCTAATGGTTGGAAGTATAATTGCATAGAAACTCTTAATAATTGGCTTCAAACTCTCACAGAAGTATTTATGTATTCAGATGATATACAAATTCTTACAGAAAGAAGTAGCAAGGCAACCAAAAAATCTAATGAAACTTATGACATGATACAAGAAAAAATCAACACTATAGCTGCAGAAGATAGAAAGAAAGTTTTATTCTTATTCCAATATAATGATAGTTCTATAATTACATCAGGAAAGAATTTCTTTGGACAATGGTGGGCAGATGCATCAGGTTGTATAAATGTAGCCAAGGAACTTGAAAAAGACAATGCCGTTCCAACAAATCTTGAGCAAATATATGCTTGGGATCCTGAAATGATTTTCATTACAAACTTTACAACTGCACTTCCAGCTGATCTTTATGAAAATAAGATTGGTTCTTATAATTGGAGTGAAGTTAAGGCAGTAAAGGACAAGGAAGTTTATAAGATGCCACTTGGTATGTATAGAACATATACTCCAGGAATTGATACTCCAATTACACTTTTATGGTTTGCAAAAACAGCTTATCCAGAAGTATTTGCAGATGTTGATTTAATTAAAGAAACAAGAGAATATTATAAAGATATTTTCGGCGTTGATTTAACAGATGATCAGATTAAGAGTATATATAATCCAGATATAAATGCAGGAAGAACATATTTTAACTAAGAGGTAAGAGCAATGAATAGAATTGCTACAATAAGTATCATAGTTGAACAAAATGATGCAGAAAACATAGAAAAAATTAATTCTCTACTCCATGATTTTCAAGATGTTATCATGGGCAGGATGGGCCTTCCAGATAAGGAGCATAATATTAATATAATATCTGTTGCCATGTGTGCAAATGAAGATACAATAAATGCTCTCACAGGAAAACTAGGTAGAATTAATGGTATTAGTGCCAAAACATTATGTTCTAAAAATTCATATTAAGTTAAGGCGCTCTCATATAGGAATAGGTGATTTATGAACACCCAAGTAAAAAATCTAATAGATGATTTAAATTCAGGTAAGAAGCTTAGTAAAGAAAATTATGAGTATATCTTATCAAATTATGACAAGGAAGATTTTGAATATATAAAAAATCTTGCGCAAAGTATAGCAATAGAAAAATTTGGCAAGGATATATATTTTAGGGGCATAGTAGAATTTTCTAATATATGTAAAAATGACTGTCTCTATTGCGGAATCAGACGTTCAAATTCCAATGTAGAAAGATACAGGCTTACTAAAGAACAAATTTTAGAATGTTGCGAAGAAGGATATGAGTTTGGCTATAGAACATTTGTCCTTCAAAGTGGTGAAGATGGTTATTTTTCTGATGAAGTAATACTTGATGTAGTAAAATCTATTAGAGAAAAATTTCCAGACTGTGCAATAACACTTTCTATAGGTGAACGAACAAGAAAATGTTATGAGGATTTATTTAATGCAGGGGCTAATAGATTTTTACTTAGACACGAAGCAGCAAATAAAGCATTATATGAAAAAATCCATCCATCATTTCAGTCATATGAAGAAAGATTTAGATGTCTTAAAGACTTAAAAGAAATTGGTTACCAAGTTGGTGCAGGAATGATGGTAGGTGTTCCATATCAGACAAATTCTGATCTTGCAGAAGATTTATATTTCCTTCAGGAATTTAACCCTCACATGGTGGGTATAGGTCCATTTATTCCACATAAGGACACACCATTTAGAGATGAAAAGGCAGGCTCAGTAGAATTATCTCTCATCTGCCTAAGCATAGTTCGTATCATGCTACCAAATGTTCTTCTTCCATCAACAACTGCTCTTGGAAGTATAGAAGCAAAAGGAAGACAGGAAGGTGTTCTTCATGGTTGTAATGTAGTAATGCCAAATTTATCGCCTATGAGTGTTAGGAAAAAATATTTACTTTATGATAATAAGGCGGGAATAGAAAATGATGCCAAAACTTCCATAGAAATCTTAAGAAAGCAGATGGAAGATATAGGATATAATGTAGTAGTAACAAGAGGCGATTACAAAAAGTAATTTTTCAAAGGAGGAATTATGGCAGGTTTAAATGAAACAGCAAGCAGCGATAGACTGCATATAGGATTTTTTGGATGTAGAAATGCTGGTAAGTCTAGTGTAGTTAATGCAGTAACAAATCAAGAAATTGCAGTAGTATCTGATGTAAAAGGAACAACAACTGACCCAGTCCAAAAGGCGATGGAACTTCTTCCTCTTGGCCCTGTTGTTATTATAGATACACCAGGTTATGATGATGATGACAAATTACTTGGTGAAAAAAGAGTTGCAAGAACAAAAAAGATTTTAAATAAATCGGATATAGCAATACTTGTAGTATCTGCAGTTGATGGGATTAACGATTATGATAAAGAACTGCTTTCTATATTTAATACAAAAGACATACCATATTTAATAGTATTTAATAAGTGCGATCTCATAGATTCTTCTAAAAAAGCAAATCTCGTGACAGGCTTAGATGATAAACAAAAAGAAAATGTGATGTATGTAAGTGCTGTTAAAAAAGAAGGCATAGAAGAATTAAAAAACAAAATAGGAAGTCTAAAGCAAGAAGGTAATAAAAAATCATTAGTAGAAGATATAGTAAAGAAAAATGATTTTGTAGTTCTAGTTACTCCTATAGATGAATCTGCCCCAAAAGGGAGAATGATACTTCCACAAGTTCAGATGATAAGAGATATACTTGACCATGATGCATCATGTGTTGTTACAAAAGAAACAGAACTAAAAAATGTTTTAGATACAGCAGCAAAAAAACCAGATTTTGTAATTACAGATAGTCAGGTATTTAAACTTGTAGATTCAATTGTTCCAAAAGATATTCCACTTACTTCATTTTCTATACTTCTTGCAAGACATAAGGGCTTCCTTGAAACAGCAGTAAAGGGAGTAGAAGCCGTAAAGGATTTAAAAGTTGGAGATACCGTACTTATAGCCGAAGGCTGCACTCACCACAGACAGTGCTATGATATAGGTACATACAAAATACCAAAGTGGCTTAGAGAAACTGTAGGCGGCGAAATCAATTTTGAAACTTCATCAGGAACAGAATTCCCAGAAGATCTTTCAAAATATAAGATGGTAATTCACTGTGGTGGTTGTATGACACCAGATAGAGAAATGCTCTATAGGATGAAATGCGCAGTTGATGCAGGCATCCCATTTACTAACTACGGCATCTTCATTGCATATGTAAATGGCATACTTCCTCGTAGCATAGAACATGTACCACTAAACTATGGCCTATGCCATTAAACTAGAACATATGACACTAAAATAAAATCTCCATATTATAAATTAAATATATATAAATAAAAAACTCGCTGGTTTCCCAGCGAGTTTTATTATTGCTTGTTATTAATTATTAGTCGTTACCCATCTTCTTAGGAAGGATGAGGTTAAGTATAACTGCAACAACGAAGATAACTGCAACTATATTAGCTGCAAATATTTCTTGAATCATTTGTGGCATGTATTGGAAAATTTTATTTGATGTAGTGAAACCGCCACCAATAACTATAGAAAGTGCTGCGATTGTCATATTTCTTTCAGTAAATCCTGCTCTTTGGATCATTTGCATACCTGCAACAAGGATTTGACCAAACATCATAAGTGTGCAACCACCAAGAACTGGTTGAGGAATTGTTTGGAAGAATCCTGCAAGAGGAGGAAGGAAACCAGCAACGATAAGAATTACTGCACCTGTTCCAACTGCAAATCTATTTACAACCTTTGTCATAGCACAAAGACCAACGTTTTGTGAGAATGATGTAATAGGTGAGCAAGAGAAAACACCAGCAATTGCAGAAGCAAATCCATCACAAGCAAGTGAACCAGATGTTTCTTCTACAGTGATATCTCTATCAAGACCACCTTGGCAAAGTGCTGTTGTATCACCAATTGTTTCAGTTGCGGAAACAAGGAATACAACGATAAATGAAATAATTACGCCAGGATTGAATTGTGGAAGACCTGTTGCAAATGGTTTTGGGAATGCAATTACGCCTCTTGACATGATTTGTGAAAAATCAACAAGACCAAAAGGAATTGCAACAATATAACCAACGATAAGTCCCATAAGAGCAGAAAGAGCTCTGATAGGTCCCTTAGCAACAACTGACCAGATGATACATGTAGCAAGTGTAACTGAACCAACGATCCAATATTTTGGTGCACCGAAATCTGGAAGATAGTCACCACCGCCACCAAAAGAGTTAGCACCAACTGTGAAAAGTGAAAGTCCAATACCGCAAACAACGCAAGCGCTTACGATAGGAGTTACAATACCTTTCCAGTATTTGTAAGTAAGACCAAGTACACCTTCAACACAACCACCAACGATAACGCCGCCCATAGCGAGATTATAATCAACGCCAGCAGCTGCCATCATTGCAGCAAGGAATGTGAAAGAGATACCCATGATAACTGGTAGTTTACTACCAACAGGTCCGATACCAACTACTTGAATGAGTGATGCGATACCAGCTATGAACATACAGTTTTGAATAAGTGTAGCTGTAAGTTCAGCAGACATTGGTCCACCTGCAACTTGTGCAGCACCTGCAACAAGAATAATTGGTGTAACGTTCGAAACGAACATTGCGAGAACGTGTTGAAGTCCAAATGGAATAGCAGCTGAAATAGGAACTGCGCCATTTAACTTATAGACATTCTCTATTGAAGCATTATTACCCATAAAACCTCCATAAAATATTTTATTAATATTATTTTAACAAATTTTTGACGAAATTGCAACGATATTTGTCCTGCAGGCAAATGTCCTCATATTATTTCTTAGTGTAGAGAACAGCAGAGCCGTAGTTCCATAAATCAAAATTTATATAACCGTCTACTGTATCTATGTGCATATCCCAAAGTAGGTTTTCATAAGATGTCTCTTTAGATTCAAGGTGGATTCTTTTCGTGAGATTGTAATTGGTATTAATTAGAACTATGGCCTTCTCAGTTTCATTTTCTCTTATGTAGCCAAACAAATCTACATCAATGACAAAAGGTTCAAATGTTCCATCAGTAAATACCGAATAATCTTTCTTAAGTCTTATTGCATTTTTATACATATTGAAGACATCTTTATTTTCTGATCCCCAAGGGTAAGTAGCTCTATTTTTTGGATCCTTCTCACCAAGAAGACCTACTTCATCTCCATAATATATGCAAGGGACTCCGGGAAGAGTCATTTGCATAAGAATTGCAAGCCATAATTTTGCATAATGATTTCCGCTTACGCCAAGCATAGTTAAAATTCTTTCTCTATCATGGCTAGATAGAAGATTAAGAGATCCATATAATGCATAATCAGGATAATTTTCTTTCAGGCTCATGATGGCCTCGTATACATCATAAGCATTAATTTTTTTATTAATGAAATCGATTAAGCAAGAGCGGAGAGGATAATTCATTACTGCATCAAGCTCATCACCTGCAAAATAATTTCTGAGTTTACCATAGGATATCTTATTGCTTGCATCTTCCCACACTTCTCCTATGAGTATTCCATCATTATGTTTTTCTTCTAATATAGTTTCCTTTATACCCTTGATAAAATCTTCAGGAAGTTCATCTGCAACATCAAGTCTAAAACCAGATGCGCCAGCTTTAAGCCATGTTCTAACAACAGAATTTCTATCTTTATAAATAAAATTTTTATAACTATCTTTATTCTCATTAATTGCAGGAAGATCATCTATTCCCCACCATGAATCATAAGTTCCATCTTCTTTGAAGTTAAACCATTCGTGGTAGGGGCTACTCTTATCTGCAGCACTAATATCACCATAATTTTTTTCATTATTAAAATAAATGCTGTCTTTTCCTACATGGTTAAATACTCCATCAAGAATAATCTGTATTCCTTTTTCCTTGGCAGATGAACAAAGTTTTTCAAAATCTTCTTTACTTCCAAGTAGGGGATCTATTTCTAAGAAATTTGCTGTGTCATATCTATGATTAGATGCAGCTTCAAATATAGGATTAAGATATATGCACCCTATACCAAGCTCTTTAAGATAATCCAGTTTTTCTTCTATACCTCTAAGTGTTCCACCGTAAAAATCCCAAGATAAAATTTTGCCATCCTTATCAGTTTCATATTTTGGTTCTTTGTTCCAAGGAATTACTATATTTCTCTTAATTCCATTCTTATGATATTTACTTGCTTCTTCTATATTTTTTTCTAACTTAGCTTCATCACCTTTATTAAATCTATCTGGGAAAATTTGATAACATATAGCATTTTTATACCAATTAGGAAGGACTCTTTCCTTATATACAGTTATCTGAAATGAAGGAGACTCACTCTCATATATGCACCCCTCGCCACCAGTCCTTTTCTCCATAGGTCCATAATAATATTTTTTATCACTATCTTCTATAATAAATGAATACCAACAAACTTTATTCTCCGTAAGTTTAAGATTATAGAAATAATTAGTATCAGAATTAACATTAGTTGCTGTTACTTCTTCATCAATCTCGCAGGCAAATAAATTTTCTTTATTATCATCGCCATAGAAAACTCTGAGTGTGACGGACTTAATATCATCGCCCTTAACATCAATAGAAAGTCTTACATAGCTGTTTAAGAGAGCAGCTCCAAAAGTAGACCTATACTTTAAGTTTCTTGTGTTATGGTAGCAAGTCATAAGAACTCCTTTTAATAACTAAGCAAATGGTTGTAAATTTTAATATATTCCCCTGCAGATTTTTCCCATCCAAAATCTGTCTTCATAGCTGATTCAATTAATTTCCTCCATGCAGGTTTATTATCATAATAAAGAGTATAAGCTTCCTTGAATTTGAAGAGCATATCATGTGCATTGAAGTTAGCAAAACTAAATCCATTGCCTTCTCCAGTATATTGGTTGTATGGATTTACAGAATCTTTGAGTCCACCTGTTTCTCTAACAAGTGGGAGAGTTCCGTAGCGCATTGCAATCATTTGACCAAGACCACATGGTTCAAATTTAGATGGCATAAGGAATAAATCTGCACCTGCATAAATTCTATGACTAAATCCCTCATCAAATTTTTGGAAGTATTTAAATTTATCAGGATGTTTATAATCAAAATACTTAAGTCCCATTTCGTAGTTCTTATCGCCTACGCCGAGAATTATCATATGGATATTGTGATACAAGAGTTCATCCATCATTCTCATAATAAGATCCATGCCTTTTTGTTCTGTCAGTCTACTAACCATTGCAACAAGCATAATATCTGTATTGGTATCAAGACCTACTTCTTTAAGCAAGTCTTCCTTACATTTTTTCTTACCAGAAATTAAATCTTGAATATTATAATTGCAAGTTAAATTTTTATCGGTCTCTGGATTAAAATAATCATTATCTATACCATTTAATATTCCAGAAAATATATCAGATCTCTGTCTCAGTATTCCATCCATTCCTTCGCCATAGAATGAGTTCTTAAGTTCAGATGCATAGTTAGGTGAGACAGTTGTGATCCAATCAGAATAGTAGAGTGCACCTTGTAAGAAATTTATTGTTCCTTTTCCTCTATATAATTGTTCTCTTGCAGCTTTTATATGAGCAAGACCAAGAACATCAGATAGAACGGCATCAGACATTTGGCCTTGATATTTTATATTGTGTATAGTAAAAACAGTTTTGATTTTCTGGTAGAGAGGAATTTGCCTATAAAATTCTCTGAGAAATACTGGAATTAGTGATGCATGCCAGTCGTTAGCATGTATTATGTCACAGTCAAAATCATCATATTTTGCAAGATATTGTATAGATTCACAAACTGCCTTGCAGTAATAAGCCATTCTTTCTCCATCATCGAATGAGCCATAAATCTCGCCTCTCTTAAAATAGTACTCATTGTCTATGAAGTAGTAGATAGTTTTACCCATAGTAAGTTTTTCTATTCCGCAGAATTCATTTCTCCAAGAAAGTGGAACATAGAAACTTGTAATATGAGTCATTTTGTTTTTAAATTCATCAGGTATAGCTTTTAATTTTGGTACAATAACTCTGCAGTTTATACCTTGTGAATTCAAAGTATTGGGGAGTGCTCCTGCAACATCGCCAAGCCCACCAGTTTTAATAAATGGTGTAGCTTCAAATGATGCAAAAAGGACATTAACTTTTTCCTTACTCATCTTAACTCCTCTTAAAACTATAACGCTATATAATTGTTATATATAAATTATTATTATCTTTTATATTCTGCCTTCTTTTCTAATATAATAGGACTTGTTTTAGAACCTTTAATTGTTGAACCCTTAGCGATAGTGTTGTTTCTGTCAATAATTGCATTTTCAAGGACAGTATTTTCTTCTATAACACATGACTGCATTATTATACAATTCTTGATTTTAGCACCAGGTTTTACTGTAACATTTCTAAATATTACAGAGTTATCAATGACACCACTTATGTTAGAGCCCTCCTGAACAAGAGAGTTTGTTACTTTACATCCTGATTCATACTTTGTTGGTATAGTTCCATGAATCTTAGTCATTATAGGTCTATCATTTCTAAATAATTCTCTATAGACTTCAATATCAAGAAGATTCATACTGTTTTCAAAATATTGTTTTGTTGTAAAGAATGATTGGCAATATCCATTGAAGTGATGATTTCTGATGTAATATCTATTAAAATCATTTTGTATTGCTTCGAATAAATCAAGATAATCGACAGCTGCATAAGTATTTATTATGTCAAATAATGTGTTGGTATTGATTACGAAACAATCGGTAAATGCTTCTTCACCTTTCTTCACACCACTTTGGAAACTTGCAACTCTTTCATTATTAATGATTGCATGATATAAATTTTCATCATCTTCATATGCAGTATGGGTAAGAATAGTAATATCTGCTCCTGAATTTCTATGAGACTCTATAAGTTCATTATAATCGTAATTGTAGATAGTACTTGTTGCAGTAATTACAACATAAGGTGCAGGAGTTCTTTTCATGAAGATACTATTTCTGTTGATGTCTCTAAGAAGAAACCTTGCCTTGGTATTAGATACACCAAATATTGTTCCAGGGAGTATGAATAATCCGCCATTACTTCTATCAAGGAACCAGTTTCTTCCTGCTCCTATGTGGTCTATAAGAGATCTATAAGTATAAGGTGTTATGACACCTATAGTGCGTAGACCAGAATTAACCATATTAGAAAGTGGAAAGTCAACGAGTCTATATCTTCCTGCATAAGGAATAGTTGCTATGTTTCTTTCTTTTACAAGAAGGCCAAGTTCATCAGTTGCATAATTAGAAGATATTAATCCAACGGCAAATTCTCTCATTATAAATCACCTCCTTGATATACACAGTCGTTTCCAAGAACAGAAATTTCTGCATCTTTTTTATTAGATCCTAATTTACATTTTGTTTTTATTATTGCATTCTCACCTATGATTGCTTTTTGAACGCTTGCTCCTGCTTCAACCTTTGCCCCAGGTAGTAGTATAGAATTAGATACCTTAGCATTTTTTTCTATAATAACTCCATTAGATAGGATAGAATTTTCTGCACTTCCTAAAACTTGGCAGGCATTTGCAATGATACAGTTGTCAACACTTGCTTCTTCTCCTATGTAACCAGGAGCATAAATTATAGAGTTTGACATGATTTTAAATTCATCAGACTTGAAAAGGTCAATTTCTGATTCATCATTAAGTAGATCCATACTTGTTTCATAATAACTTTTTATAGTTCCTACATCTCTCCAGAATCCATCAAACCTATAGCAGTAGAGCTTTCTTCCATCTTCAATCATTTTTGGAATTATATTCTTTCCGAAATCGTGTTCAGAGTCTTTGTTCTTAGAATCTTCTATAAGAGCTTTCTTAAGAAGTTTTGTTGTAAATATATAAATTCCCATAGATGCAAGATTGGATTTTGATTTAGGATCTTTTTCTACGAATTTTGTAATTCTATCAGTATCATCAACTTCTAGTGTTCCAAATCTTTTTACATCTTCCCAAGGAACTTGCATTACAGAAATAGTAGCATCAGCATCATTTGCTATATGTGCATCAAGCATTTTTTTATAATTCATCTTATATAGATGGTCGCCGCTTAAGATGAGAACATATTCAGAATCATACATATCAAGGAAGTCTAGGTTTCTATATATTGCATCGGCAGTTCCGTTATACCAAGAACCTCCTGACTCTGTTGCATATGGAGGTAGAATAAATACACCACCTTCTCTGTCATTTAAATCCCAGAATCTTCCATTTTGTATATAAGCATTGAGTTTGAATGGCTTATACTGGGTTAGAACTCCAACAGTATCGATATGAGAATTTGCACAGTTGGAAAGTGAAAAATCTATCATACGATATTTTCCGCCAAATGAAACTGCAGGCTTGGCCATATTTTTGGTAAGAGCAGTAAGTCTAGAGCCTTGTCCTCCAGCAAGTAACATTGCTATACATTGTTTTTTTCTCATATCTGCCTCCGTTTATAAAAAATTATATATGCCAAATCTCACTAGCATATTCTTTTATAGTTCTATCAGAAGAGAAGAATGCACTTCTTGAAATATTGATTAAAGATTTTTTAAGCCATTCTTCTTTATTAGATGCATATAAATTATTTACATAGTGCCATGCATCCATATATGATGCGAAATCTTTTAAAACAAAATACTCATCATTTTGTCTCAGTATTTCATCAAATACAAGGTAGAAGTCACCAGATAATTCTCCAAATGTATCATTTATTAAAGTATCCATGATTCTTTTTATCCTATGATCATTGTTATATAAATCATAAGCATAGTATGAGTGATTGTTTTTTATATCTTCAATTTCGTTAGCTTTAAGGCCAAATATTTTTATATTGTCATCACCTACTTGTTCTGAAATTTCTATATTGGCACCATCAAGTGTTCCAAGTGTAAATGCACCATTCATCATAAATTTCATATTACCAGTTCCAGATGCTTCCTTGCCTGCTGTTGAAATTTGTTCTGATATATCACAAGCAGGATAGATAATTTGTGCATTAGATACATTGAAATTTGGAATAAAGCAAATTTTGATTATTTCATTTACTTGGGGGTCGTTGTTTATAACATGAGCTACAGAATGTATAAGTCTAATTATATCCTTGGCAAAGTCATATCCTTGTGCAGCCTTACCAGAGAAGATAAATGTAGTAGGTTCAATTTTAAATGAAGGATCTTCTTTAAGCTTAAAATATAATTCTATAATCTTGAATACATTAAGTTGTTGACGCTTATATGCATGGAATCTCTTTACTTGTATATCAAATATAGTATTAGGATTTATAACTGTTCCATTTACCTGCTTTACATAATTTGCAAGTCTTATTTTATTTTCAGTCTTAACTTTATCTAGTTCGTGTAAGAAATTAGTATCATTTAATTTACTTTCTAACTCGCTAAGTTTTTCAATATTAGCTATCCAATTAGAGCCAAGTGTATTATCAAGTAACTTTTTAAGTCCTGGATTAGACTGTGCAAGGAATCTTCTATGAGATATGCCATTAGTTTTATTATTAAATTTCTCAGGATAAATTTGATAGAAGTTATGGAGAGTTAAATCCTTAAGTATCTGTGTGTGAAGTTTTGCAACACCATTTACAGAGTAAGAACATATTATAGAAAGATTTGCCATTCTTACTTTTCCCGCGCCTATGATACAAGTTTGCTGAATTACGTATCCCGCATCATTAACTTTATCTCTTGGGAAACTTTCTCTAAATCTGCGATCAATTTCTTCTATGAAGGTAAAGTGTCTAGGAAGAAGTCTTCTAAACATATTTACATCCCAAGTTTCACTTGCTTCAGGTAGGACAGTATGATTTGTAAATGAAACAGTTTTAATTACTTGGTTCCATGCATCTTCCCACTCAACTTTTTCTTCATCAATGAGTTTTCTCATAAGTTCTATTCCGCAAAGTGCAGGGTGAGTATCATTGGTGTGGATTGCAACGTAGTCAGAAAATTGAGAAAAGTCGCTGCCATGATTTTTCTTATATGTATTAATAATATTGGTTATTCCTGCAGCAACGAACATATATTCTTGTTTCAATCTTAGAATTTTACCATTATCTGTATGGTCGTTAGGATACAGTATATCTGTGATTGCTTTTATTTCTGATTCATATCTATTTGCAAGAGGATAGTTACCCTTATTAAATTCTTCAAGGTCAACTTTAACTTCACTTGGAATAGCTTCCCAAAGTCTTAGGTTGTTGGCGCATTTGCCATCAAAACCAAGTATAGGAATGTCATATGGAACTGCAAGGATTGTTTCTCCCTTTTCCCAAGTAAACCAGTAGTGGTCGCCTTCAACATGTTTTACAACCTCGCCGCCAAATCTAACAAGAACTGCATCAGATGGATTTCTATGTTCCCATGGATAGCTATCATTTTGAAGCCAGTCATCTGCATATTCAACTTGTTTACCGTGCTCAATTTTTTGCTTAAAGAGGCCGTATCTATAACGGATACCATTTCCATTTCCAGGAAGGTTTAGTGCGGCAAGAGAGTCCATAAAACATGCAGCAAGTCTTCCAAGACCGCCATTTCCAAGACCTGGATCCTTCTCATATTCACATATTTCTTCAAGGCTATCGCCAAATTCGCTAAGTCCTTCGCGGACAATATCTGATACGCCAAGATTTAAAATATAATTTTCAAGGAGTCTTCCAATTAAAAATTCAATAGAAAAGTAGTAGAGTTGTTTTTTCTTTCCATTTTCTTTTGTAGTTTCTGCTTTTATATCTCTTGCCTTTGATGCAATTAGAAGAGAGAGAGCCCTATATTTTTCTGTTTTGTTACAGTTCTCATAATTTTTTCCAAGACTATATTTAGTAATTTCTTTGAGTTGCTCAACAAACTCTTGTTTATTTTTAAAACTTGTATTTTTGCTTTGTAATAACATTCTTCTTCCTCTTTAATATTAATCCACCAATAGGCGGAGTTTTTATTTCTAGTGAATATTTTCTTCCATGCGATTCTTTTTCTTCTGCAATAAGCGGTCCTGTGTTGCATCTTCCTGAGCCACCATATTTTTCATCATCTGAATTAAATATTTCTTCCCAGGTTCCTCCGCTTGGAAGACCTATTCTAAATTCGTCATATACTTCTGGTACAAAATTTATAAGAACAACTATATCGTCATCTTCGTTGTTTGAGTGTCTTGCATAAACTATAGTGCATTGATTATTATTGTTGGCATCAATCCATTCAAATGTTTTTTCTTCAAATCCAATTTCCCAAAGCGCTTTTTCTTTTAGATATAAGTGATTTAAATCTTTAGTAAATTCTAAAAGTTTTTTGTGTGTTTCAAAATTTTCTGTAAGGAAGAATTCTAATCCCTCATAATATCTCCACTCTATAAACTGACCAAACTCATAGCCCATGAAGTTTAATTTTCCTCCAGGGTGAGTCATCTGATAGAGGAGAAGAGATCTAACTCCTGCAAACTGTCTCCAATTATCACCAGGCATTCTTCCTATTATAGAAGCCTTGCCATGAACAACTTCATCATGTGAGAATGATAAAATAAAATTCTCATTGAAGTTATACATCATAGAAAATGTTAAGAATCTATGTACACCTGGCCTATATGGGAAGTCTGACTTCATATAATTAAGTGTATCGTGCATAAATCCCATATCCCACTTGAAATTATATCCAAGCCCTCCAATATCAGGTGGATATGTTACAAGTGGCCAGGCAGTGCTTTCTTCTGCAATAAGTAGAACATCTGGGAAAGATATCCCAAGCTGAGTATTTAAAAATCTTAAAAATTCTATTGCAACAAAGTTTTCTTCTGTACCTTTTTCATTGAATTTCTTAAGTTTTGGATCATCTATACCAAAATTAAGATAGAGCATACTTGTTACTCCATCTACTCTGATTCCATCTACATGGTACTTACTTATCCAATAAACTGCATTAGAATATAGAAAAGATCTAACTTCGCCCTTTGATAAATCAAATTTCGCAGTTCCCCAATTTGGATGGTACTCGCTTTCATAAAGCTTGTTTCCATTAAAGTTAGCAAGGCCGTGTGAATCAAGACAAAAATGTCCTGGAGACCAATCAAGTATTACGCCTATTCCCATTTCATGAGCCTTATTAACAAAGTTCATAAATTCTGTAGGATTTCCATATCTTGATGTAGGTGCAAAGTAGCCAGTTATCTGATAGCCCCATGAACCATCATAAGGATGTTCCATAATAGGCATAATTTCTATATGGGTATATCCCATTTCTTTAACATAATTTAAAAGATCGTTAGATAATTCATCATAAGATAAATAATCTTGATTATTATTTTTTTTCTTCCAAGAACCAAGATGCACTTCATAGATATTAAGAGGAGATTTTAATTTATTAATTTTCGTTCTCTGCTTTAGATAATTTTCATCAGTCCATGAAAAATTATCTATATCATAAACCTTAGATGCAGTCTCAGGAGGTCTTTGAGCATAAAAAGCAAATGGATCAGCTTTATAAAAAGAATTTCCGTCATGTGTTTCTATAAAATATTTATATAGAGACTCACAAGGAAGATCTTTTATGAAGATAGACCATATGTCTGTTTCATTATCAAATTCCATTCTATGTGAATTTGTATCCCAATTGTTGAAATCTCCTACAAGAGAAACTGATCTAACATTAGGACACCAAACTTTGAATAAATATCCACTTTCAGATCCGTAAGAAATTTTATGCGCACCTAAAACATCAAAAGCCTTACCCCAAGTTCCTTCCTTAAATAAATATTTTTCTGTATCAGACAGCGCGCCCAATTTGCTCATCTCCTAAGGCAAATATGTTTAATATAATTATAAATAAAACTTAAGTCTTTTTCAATATATCCTAATGCAAATTGAAAAATAAAATGATAAAATACTATAAAGAGGTAGTTATGAAAATAAAGTTTTTAGTTGTAATATGTTTAATTGTTTCGCTTTGTGCATGTAGTACAAAACAAGCTGTTGTAAGTAAAGACCATCCTACAAATTTGGTAAGTGAAACAAAAGATGATAGTAAGTTTCCAGCATTTAATATTCCACTTGAAGATGGAACTTCTTTAGATACTACAAAATTATCTAAGCCAACATTTTTAAATATATGGGCAACATGGTGTGGATACTGCATCGTTGAAATGCCTGATATAGATGAGCTGTGTGCAGAATATAAAGATAAAGTTGATTTCATATTACTTGATGGTGAAGAACCAAAAAAGATGGTTGATGATTTTATCTCAGAAAAATTTCCAAAGCATACATATAAGATAGGATATGATGAAAATGGTGATGTAACAAGATCTCTTAATATTATGGGCTTTCCAACAACATATCTTATAAAAAGTGATGGAACAGTAGTCGAGCAACTTATTGGTGCAAGAAGTAAGGAAGAATATAAAGAGAGCATAGATAATCTTTTAGCAAGTCAAAATGGCAAGTAAAAATAAAATTCTACAGTTTCTTCTTATATTAATAGCAATAGCATTTATAGGGCTAGGCTTTTTACGTTCTGATAATATTGCAGTATTAAATAAAGCAATTAGAGTTTGTTTTGAGTGCATAGGGATAGGATAAGATAAGTGGTAAAGACTATAAAAAATTATAAAAGAAGAATAATTCAGCTTGTAACACTAATATTATATAACCATAATTTTTTAGGTTTTAAAAATTCACAAATTTATCAAGGTCCGCTTAAAAATTTCTGTGCTCCTGGACTTAATTGTTATTCATGTCCTGGTGCAGTTCTTTCTTGTCCTCTTGGTTCTTTCCAATCATTTCTGGCAGCTAGGATGAAAACATCTATATTAGAAAGAATCCCTATATATGTACTTGGTTTTATAATATTGTTTGGAGTTTTATTTGGAAGAATAGTCTGTGGTTTCTTATGTCCATTTGGTTTTATACAAGAATTATTATATAAAATAAAAACTAAAAAGCTTAAAAAGAATAAATTTACAAGAGCTCTTACATACCTTAGATATATTATAATTTTAGTATTTGTAATACTTATTCCTCTTACAGTTTATGCCCCAGGATTTTGTAAATTCATATGTCCTGCAGGAACATTAGAGGCAGGAATTCCACTTGTTAGTTCTGTAGCTAGTTTAAGAGGTGCAATAGGATTTTTATTTTTCCATAAAGTATTTATTTTAATTTTAATACTAATTTTTTCTATATTTATTCATAGAGTATTTTGTCGTTTTATATGTCCACTAGGACTTATTTATGGATTTTTCAATAAGGTTTCTGTATTTGGTATAAAAGTTGATGATAATAAATGTATAAATTGTAATGCCTGTGAAAAATTTTGTCTCATGGATATAAGAAAGCCAGGTGATAATCAATGTATTAATTGTGGCAAATGTATAGATATCTGCCCTCATGGTGCAATCAAGTGGAAGAGATTTTGCCCTAGCGAAAATAAACTTAGTAATAAAATGTGATAATGTTTTAATATTTGCAATGAATAATTTAAAATATTATAATAACAATAATGTTTTTGTTAAATTTATAAGGAGATGTTTATGTACGGATTAGAAGAACAAGGAATCAAAGCTAGTGCAGTGTTTAGAAATCTTTCTCCTGCAGCTTTGGTCGAAAAGTCTATTTCAAGAGGTGAATCAAATCTGATCAATACTGGTGCTCTTGCTGTTTTCACAGGAAAGTATACTGGCCGTTCACCTAAGGATAAGTTTATTGTAGATACTCCTGGCATTCACGATAAAATTGCTTGGGGTAGTGTCAATGTTCCAACAAAAAGAGAAACATTCCAGGCAATCAAGAAAAAAATGTGTGAATACTTAAATGGCAAGGAAGTTTATATTTTTGATGGTTTTGGTGGTGCCAATAAAAAATACACAAGAAAATTTAGAATTATAAATGAACTTCCACATCAAAATTTATTCATTCACAATTTGCTTATAAGACCAAGTGCAGAAGAACTTGCAAGCTATGGAAATCCAGATTGGCAGATACTTGCAGTTCCAGGATATAAATGCGATCCAAAAGAATTTGGAATAAATTCTGAAGCTGCAATTATGATAGATTACGAAGCAAAGGAAGCAATTATTGCAGGAAGTGGATATTGCGGTGAAATTAAGAAGACAGTATTTTCTATATTAAATTTTGTATATCCAGTTGATGAGAATATCCTACCTATGCATTGTTCAAGTAATATGGATCCAAATACTAAGGAAAGTGCTATATTTTTTGGATTATCAGGAACAGGTAAGACAACTCTTTCTGCAGATCCTAATAGAAAATTAATAGGTGATGATGAGCATGGCTGGTGTGATGACGGCGTATTCAATTTTGAAGGTGGTTGCTATGCAAAATGTATAGATCTCAAAGAAGAAAATGAGCCAGAAATTTATAGAGCAATAAAATTTGGTTCTTTAATAGAAAATGTCGTATATGATAAGGAAACAAGAATCCCAGATTATAGTGACAAGAGCATAACAGAAAATACAAGAGTAGGTTATCCTATAGAATTTATTTCTAATTCACAAGTACCTGGAGTTGGTGGCGTTCCTAAGGTTGTAATCTTCCTTACAGCAGATGCCTTCGGTGTTCTTCCTCCAATTTCTAAATTATCTAAAGAAGCTGCAATGTATCATTTTGTAACTGGCTTTACTTCAAAACTTGCAGGAACTGAAAGAGGAGTAACAGAGCCACAACCAACATTCTCAACTCTATTTGGTGAGCCATTTATGCCACTAGACCCATCTGTTTATTCTAAAATGCTTGGTGAAAAATTAGATAAGTACGGAACAGCAGTTTATCTTGTAAATACAGGATGGAGCGGCGGTCCATATGGAGTTGGTAGCCGTATGAAATTAAAATATACAAGAAGTATGATTACTGCAGCGCTCAATGGTGAACTTGCTAAGGCAGAATATAAGCATGATGAAAGATTTAATTTAGAAGTTCCACAAAGTGTAACAGATGTTCCTTCTGAAGTATTAAATCCAAGAGATACATGGAGTGATAAGAGTGCATATGATGCACAGGCAGATAAACTTGCTAAGATGTTTATGGAGAATTTCGAAAAGAAATATCCAAATATGCCAGCAGAAATAAAAAATGCTGGACCAAAAGCATAAATTAATCTTCTATAGTGAGTGCTTGATCAAGTCCAGTTAGTTTAAAAATATCAAGAACAACATTATTAGGGTGTGCGATCTTAAGCGCACCCTTTATTTTTTTCTGTGCAAGTAAGAGAACTCTAAGTCCTGCACTTGAAATATAATTAACATTAGAAAAATCCATAGTTAAATCTTGAATGTCAGTTGAGATTGCATTCTCAAGATCTGGAGCTGTCATAGTATCTATTCTTCCAGTTATAATAAAAGTTGTAAGGGCTCCTTCATTTTTTACTTCAATTTCCATAATACACTCCTTATTTTATATGTGTTTCAAGAACATTGTATCCATCTTCGTATTTATATGTTGTATCTGCAAGTGTGCATATGATACTTGCACCGTATCCACCTGGCTTACCATCATTTTGATGCTGCTTTGCTTCTTCTATTGCATCTACAGTAGGATCATATTTAGTTCCATTATCTCTAAATATGAAATATACCTTGCCGTCTTCAAGCACCATGCGCATTTCAAAATTCTTGGCTCCTGAGTATGAAATAATATTGTTAACTACTTCATCAATTATTATGCAGCTTACAGAAGTTGTTTTAGGGTCTATTTCATGTTCCTTTGCAAATTCATTAAATTTTACAATACAAGAATCTAGCATATCAAATGATAACTTATCTGCAGAAAATTTAATTACTTCATCGATTGTATTTGCTTTGTCCATAAACAATCCCTAAAAAAGTATCTTAATTAATTGTATCATAATATTATAAATATTTCACTAAGCATTATGGTCTAAAATAATAATTAATAAAGTTTGTGATATAATCATTATAAAAATAGTTGGAAATATATATAAATATGCAAGTTATTACATATCTAGCAGAAAGGCAAATATTTGAAAATAAGCAAATATATGAAGATTACTATGAAAAGCTCCCCCTATGGCGTAGATGCAAGATAGATAAGATACAAAATATGCAGGCCAAAACCTTATCACTTGCAGCAGGGGCTTGTTTTTTTAATGGCCTATGCGATTTAAATATAGATCCAAATAAGACAGATATAGATTTTAATATAGAAGGAATGCCCTATATTAAAAATACAAATAATATATTTTTTAATATATCTCATAGTAAAGATATTGCAATATGTTCATTTGCAAGTAGTAATATAGGGTGCGATATAGAAAAATTAGATAATAGTAGAATTAATATAGATATAATTAATAAGATAGCAAGTAAAGAAGAACAAGAATATTTTGCAAAAGTAAGTATAGAAAATAAAAAAGAAGAGTTTTTAAAATTATGGACTTATAAAGAAAGTTTTGTTAAGTATAAAGGAAGTGGACTTAAAGATATAAAAAATATGTCAATATATGATAAAAAAGGTGATATTAATGACCTATCTTTCGATGGACATAAGATATATTTTAAAAACTATTGTTTTGAAGATTATATAATAACAGTTTGCTCAGAATATAATGATTTTGCTAGCGACATAATAAATATTTATAAATAATATGATTAATGAATTAGATAAGAATATCTTAAGTAGGTTATTAAAGCAGTTAGACTGTGAATTAATTTTAGTAGATAGGACAATATCTACTAATGACGACCTTAAGAAAATAAAAAATTTTAATAATACTATCTGTGAAGTCGCCCTTATGCAAGAAGGAGGAAGAGGTTCTAATGGTAGATCTTTTGTTTCAGAACAAGCAAGCGGAATTTATTTTTCAATTTTAATTAAAAATAATAATTATAAATATATAACAGAAAAAGCCGCTGTCTGTGTACATGAAGTATTTAAGAAGATTTATAATAAAAATCTTAAGATAAAATGGGTGAATGATTTATATTATGATAATAAAAAAGTATGCGGCATACTCTGCGAAAACATTATGCAAGATAATTCTATAATCATAGGTATAGGAATAAATTTATTTAGAATAGATGAAAAAGTTCTTAGTGATAATGACTTAACAAAAATCGCAGGATATATTTTTGATAATAATGAAGATGTAGATAAAAATATAATAATATGTGAAATCATAAAATTAATTTTAGAATCTCTTGATAAAAATGAAATTGATGAGATATATATGAATGATAATTTAATACTCGGCAAGGAAGTTTTGTATGGAGGCGATAAATATATAGCAACAAAGGTTAATAATATGGGACATTTAATAATAACAAACGATAAAACAAGCGTAGAAATCGTATCAAGAAATGATATAGAAATTATGATATAATTTTAAAAATGGCAGCGTATAGTAGAAATTATAGAAAAGTCCGTAGGGGTGAAGATATAAGTGTAAGTTTTGGGCGCATTGTTGTCGCTTTATTTATGATATCTATCTCTATATTTGCCTGCCTATTTGTCATTACAAAAGTGAATGAGATTTCTCTAACTGATGGTGTAGTTGTTGAGTTAACAGAGACGGCATATGATTCTAATGTTGCAGGAACAAGGACTGGAATGTTTGTGACTAATGGTGCCAATACAAAATATCTGAAAGAAAGTGGTAAGTATGCTAAGGATGAGTGGATTGATTCAGATGGCAAGGCATATTATATAGGAAAAGATGAAATAGTATATGATGGTGAGTATAAAGAGAATGGACAGATATATACACTTGATAAAGGTGTTCTCGTAAATATAAGACAAGATAAATATTATGTTCCACAAGTAATTTTGAAAGATAAACCAAGTAATGCAAGAACAACTTCATATGATGCATTCCTTGATGAGAAAGACAATACATATGATAATTATTATCCAATTATGATACAGCGTAGAACAGGAAGTGATGAAAAATTATATCTTGGTGGTGATGAAGATAAACAATACTCTTCAAAATATATGTTAACAGGTCAAGGAAATTATTTATATTATCTTGCATTAGGTCGCAGTGAAAAGTTTGCGGGCAAATTATATAGAGTCCATCTTGGTCAGACTAAAAGAGAATCATTTGGAACTAAGGTTGATGGATATAAAGTAATAGGAAATGCAGTTTATTATTGTGAAGCAGGAACTATGCTCAGAGCAGAAAATGGAACAATTGAGTATATAGGTCAATATCTTAATAAGTCAGTATATAGTAAAGAAGCTGCTATGCAAAATAGCAATAACGAAACAAGCGCTCAGGATGTAAGCAGAGAAAGCGCAGCTCCATTTCCATTTTCAAATTCAAATCAATCTTCTGTAGTTCCAGGTTCTGGTCTACCTAATACCAGGACAACTAATGAAACAACAAGGGTCCCATTTAGTTTTAACCCATATGGAACTTTCAATCCTAATGAACAAGGTCCAGGATCAAGCAGATGATATTTTATCTTATGGGGAAAACTGCATCTGGAAAAGATGCTATGTATAAAAGGATTATATCTGATATTAAAAATATCAATCCTCTTGTAATATATACATCAAGACCAAGAAGGTATGAAGAAGTAGATGGTGTAGAATATTATTTCAGAACGAAAGAATTTTTTGATGATCCTAATTTAAAAATTATAGAAAAGAGAGTTTATGATACGGTAGAAGGTCCATGGATATATGCAACAATAGACGATGGTACAATTTCTAAAACTAAAAATTATATTACTATAGGAACACTAGAATCTTATGATAAGGCAAGAAAATATTTTGGAGAAGAGTTCATATGTCCAATTTATCTTGATATAGATGATGAGACAAGAAGACAAAGAGCCTTAAAAAGAGAGATGGCTCAGATAACTCCAAAACTTGAAGAGATGGAAAGAAGACTCGTTGCAGATGCCAAGGATTTTAGCGATGAAAATATAAAAGCAGTTAATATTACAAAAAGATTTGAGAATTATGACTTTGAAAAGTGTTTTGAAGAAGTTAAAAAAGAGATAGAAAAGTATATAAATGACTAATAATATAGAAATAAATGTGCAAAATAGAATAAGAAGTGATATTTTATTTAATGCTTATTTAATTGAAAGCAGTGATATTAGTCTTGCCAAAGAAGTTGCCTTCACACTAGTTAGAGATGTTATAAGTGAAAATTCAGAAGTTGATATACTGGAACATCCTGATGTAAAGATAATTGATAAAGATTCAGAAATAAAAATAGCAGACATAAGAGAAGATGTAGTGGCAGATTGTGTGAAGATGCCATTTATATCAAGAAGAAAATTTTATATCATATCTGATGCAGGATATATGAACAATGATGCATCTAATGCATTACTTAAGACACTTGAAGAACCACCAGAATATGTAAGCATCATACTTGTAACTAAGAATAAGGATTTACTTCTTCCTACTATACTTAGTAGATGTATAAAATATATTATTTCAGATACTAAGAATGCATACATAAAGTCGTTATTGCATAAAGATTATGTTGATGAGATATTTGCCTTCTTGTCTTATAAAACTAAAAATTATGGCGGGCTATATCAATTCTCAAAGCAAATTCAAAAAAGTAAAGAAGAATTTAGGAATATGCTTGATGTTCTGCGACTTATTTTCAGAGATGCTATAGTATACGGTATGACAAGAAATAAAAACTTGCTAGTATATGGAAATAAAGAAGCTGAGTATGTTGGCATAATTTCAACTTTCACAATAGAAAGTATTGAGAAGTCATTAGAGATAACTGAGAGATTTCTTACATACTTGAACAATAATATTGATAAGCAATTGTTTTTAGATGAAGTGTTCGTCGCTTTAAGGAGTATAAAGAATGAAAATAGCAGGAGTTAGATTTAGAACAGCTGGTAAGATATATTATTTTGACCAAGGGAATCTAGATTTACAAGTAGACAATCATTGTATAGTTGAAACTCAGAGAGGGCTAGAATATGGAAAGGTGGTATTTGTAAATAGAGAAATTGATCCTAAGGATTCAAAGTACCCTATAAAACCAATCATTAGGAAGTCAACTGTAGAAGATGATTTTGCAATGATGGAGAACAAGAAGAAAGAACCAGAGGCGATGCTTGTAATAAAAGAAAAAGTAAAGAAGCTTGGCCTGGAGATGAAATGTCTTGATTGTGAATATGCATTCGATGGTTCTAAAATATTATTTTATTTCTCGGCAGAAGGAAGAGTGGATTTTAGAGAACTTGCAAGAGAACTTGGTTCATACTTTCACACAAGAATAGAATTAAGACAAGTTGGCGTTCGTGATGAAGCAAAAATAGTTGGTGGTCTTGGTGTATGTGGAAGAGAATATTGCTGTAAAACTTTCCTTCCAGAATTTGCCACTGTAGGAATTAAGATGGTTAAAGCACAAAATCTAGCTCTTACTTCATCTAAAATTTCTGGAGCTTGTGGCAAGTTAAAATGTTGCTTAAAGAATGAACAAGAAGCATATCAGTATATGAATGAAATCATGCCATCACAAGGAGATACAGTTACTTGTCCAGATGGGGTTAAGGGAGTCGTAGGCAGTGTTATGCCACTATTATCAACAGTAAAAGTTGTTGTAGAAAGTAATAATGGGGATAAAGAACTTAGAACTTATAATGTTAATGAAATAAAATTTGCCAAGAAAAAGAAGAAAGAAGAAATTTCAAAGCAAGATATGCAAGAACTAGCAGATCTTTCTATTCTAGAAAACGATGAGTCACAAAGTAAATTGGATTAAGGAAATGAAGAAAATTATATTAAACATATTAATAAGTATATTGTTATCATATAGCATGGTTGTTCCAGCATTTGCCACTAATTTAGTTGTGAGTGAAACAAAATCTAATATTATATATACAGATGGAATTAGAAGTTTAGATCTTGCACCACAGATAGATGAATCGGCAATTCCTATTCCACTTGATACAGATAATAAGAATTGGGATTTACAAAATAGTCTTGGAATATATTATGAAGATGGTATAGCTTATAAGAAAGGAGAACTTAAGGGAGAATTTTCTCTTACAGGATATTGCACATGTACAAAATGTACTAAAGGTTCTGGACTTACATATACGGGAACAGTTCCAAGACATGGTCACACAGTTGCAGCAGATAAGACAGTTCTTCCTATGGGAACTATGATTATATTAGAAGGAACTACTGCACAAAGAGATGTGGCAGGAACTTATAATGGAGTTTATAGAGTAGAAGATATAGGCGGTGCAGTAAAAGGAAACATGATAGATATATATCAAAGTCCTCACGAAGCTGCAGTTGCAGTAACAGTTCATGGACATAGATATGCCAATGTATATATAGCTATTCCAATTAATCAATAATAAGGAAGGTAGATATGAGTAATTGTATATTTTGTTCTATAGTAAATAAGCAAATTCCATCAAAATCAGTATATGAAGATGATAAGTTTCTTGCATTCCTTGATATTGCACCAGGAAGCAAGGGTCATGTCTTAATTGTTCCAAAAATTCATGCAGAAAATTTACTTGATCTTCCAGATGAATATGCATCAAGTATATTGCCTCTTGCTAAAAAAATTGCAGCAGGAATGAAGAAAGTTCTTTCATTTACTGATTTTAATATAATTCAAAACAATGGACCTCTT
>CAMJPD010000009.1 GCA_946407765.1 uncultured Lachnospiraceae bacterium | reverse complement strand
TAATGAAATTTTGAAGAACGTTGGAGTAGATCCTAACACACGTGTTAAGGATTTGACTGATGATGAAGTAAGAAAGTTAAGTGATTACATAACAGAACATGTTATGGTTGAAGGTGACTTAAGAAGAGAAAAGACACTTAACATTAAGAGATTAAAAGAAATTGGTTGTTATCGTGGTATACGTCACAGAAAAGGACTTCCTGTTCGTGGACAGAAGACAAAAACTAATGCAAGAACATGTAAGGGTCCTAGAAAAACAGTAGCTAATAAGAAGAAAGCTACAGCAACAACCTAAAGCAAGTAATTAAAGGAGATAGTTAAGATGGCAGATGAGAAAAAGCCTATAGCCAAAAAAAGTGGCAAGAAGCGTGTAAAGAAGAATGTAGATGCAGGAAGAGCATATATCCAAAGTTCTTTCAATAATACAATAGTAACTATTACAGATAGTCACGGTAATGCAATTTCTTGGTCAAGTGCAGGAGCACTCGGTTTCAGAGGCTCTAAGAAGAGCACACCTTATGCAGCTCAAATGGTTGCTGATGCAGCAGCTAAGGCAGCACTCCCAACAGGAATTAAGAGCGTTGATGTATTTGTAAACGGTCCAGGAAGTGGTAGAGAAGCAGCAATAAGACAACTTGATAGTAATGGAATTAAGATTACTTCAATGATGGATACAACACCAATTCCACATAATGGATGCAGACCACCAAAGAAGAGACGTGTATAATAATTTTTTACAAGATGAGATTGTAATTTAGGAGGAAATAGTAATGGCAGTCGATAGAGTACCAGTGTTAAAAAGATGCGCCAAGCTCGGAATTGAACCAGCAGTGCTTGGTATAGGAAAGAAATCTAATAGAAGAAAAGAAGTTAAGCCTAAAAAGCTTTCTGAGTATGCAATGCAGCTCAGAGAAAAGCAGAAGGCAAAGTTTATATATGGAGTTCTAGAAAAACCATTCAGAAACTACTTTGCAAAGGCTGAAAGAATGTCAGGTAAATCAGGTGAAAATCTTATGATTCTCCTTGAAAGAAGACTTGATAATGTAATATTCAGAATGGGTCTTGCTAGAACAAGAAGAGAAGCAAGACAGATAGTAGGACATAAACATGTATCAGTTAATGGTAAGACAGTTTTCATTCCATCATATTCAGTAAAAATTGGTGATGTAGTAGAAATAAGAGAGAAGGCCAAGGAAACCAAAAGATATAAAGAAATTATTGAAAAATGCGAGGGAAGAATCACACCAGACTGGATCGAAAAAGATGCATCTGGTATGAAAGCAACTATCAAAGCATATCCTACAAGAAGTGAAATTGAAATCCCAGTAGATGAGATGCTTATAGTCGAGTTATATTCTAAGTAATTAACACTTCAATAACAAATTTATATAAAAGAGGTACAAGAATGTTTGAATTCATTACACCAACAATAAAAATACTAGATCAAAGCGAAGACGGAAGATATGCAAAGTTAGAATGTCAACCACTTGAGAGAGGATATGGACAGACACTTGGAAATTCATTAAGAAGAGTTATGCTTTCTAGTATTCCAGGCTTTGCAATTTCTCAAATTAGAATAGAAAATGTCCTTCATGAGTTTGCAGCAATAGATGGCGTTAAGGAAGATGTTACACAAATCATTCTTAATTTAAAAGAAGTAGACATCAAGAATTCTTCATCAAGCACATCTGATAAACATGCTAAGATACATGTTCAGGGTCCATGCGTAGTAAAAGCAGGTGATATAGAAGCAGATAATGAAATTGAGATAATGAATCCAGAGAAAGTTATCTGCGAAGTAACTAAGAAAGTTGGCTTCACAATAGATTTAATAATGTCATATGGCCAAGGCTATGTAAGTAGCGAAAAGAATAAAGAAAAAATTTCTAAAGATGAAATTTCTCTTGGCTATATACCTATTGACTCTTTATATCAACCAGTAGAAAGAGTTAATATGACAGTAGAAAATACTCGTGTAGGTAACCAAACAGATTACGACAGATTAATTTTAGATGTATGGACCAATAGAACAATGTCTGCAAAGGATGCAATTTCTTATGCAGCTCAGATACTTAGTACACACCTTGAATTATTTAAAGACCTTTCTGAAATTTCTAAGAAGGTTGAAGGATTTGCAGAACCAGATTCTAAAGAGCCTAACGAAATGTTAGAAAGAAGCATAGATGAACTTGAATTCTCAGTTCGTGCTTATAACTGCTTGAAGAGAGCTGGAATCAATACTGTAGGCGATCTTGTTAATAAGTCAGAAGACGAAATGATAAGAGTAAGAAACTTAGGAAAGAAATCATTACTAGAAGTTAAGGAAAAGTTAGAAGCCTTAGGAATCACATTAAATAGATCATGGGAATAAGATTAACCTAAATAGGTAAGTCTAAAAAGCACATTTAGGAGGAAAATAAATGCAATACAGAAAATTAGGTAGAACATCACCACAAAGAAAGGCAATGATTAGAAGCCTTGTGACACAATTAATCTGGCACGAAAAAATTAAAACTACAGAAGCTCGCGCTAAGGAAACAAGAAAAGAAGTTGAAAAGCTTATAAAGCTCGCTGTTAAGGAAAAGGACAACTTTGAAGAAGTAACAGTTAAGGCAAAGGTAGCTAAGAAAGATGCAAATGGCAATAGAATCAAGAAAGAAGTTGATGGAAAGAAGAAAGTAGAATACGACATAGTAGATAAAACGGTAAAGAAGGATAAGCCATCAAGACTTAATGCCAGAAGAAAAATATTAGCAGTCCTATATCCAGTCAAGGAAGAGGGCGATACTAAGAAGAAGAGAATTGCTGTAAATCTTGCCAATAAGCTCTTTGATGAAATAGCTCCAAGATATGAAGGAAGAAAGGGTGGATATACAAGAATCATAAAAATTGGTGAGAGAAAAGGTGATGCATCAATGCAGGTTCTTATGGAATTAGTTTAATAAGTAATTATAAAAAAGTTCTATATTATATAGAACTTTTTTATTATCATCGTAAAGCAACTTAATCTATGATTAATATGTCTTTAATAGCAGTTTAATAAGACCTAGGTATCATTGACATAAGTTAAAAAAGCAAGTATACTATTATTTTGTGAGGAATGATATGTTGAAAAGAGTAAAAATATTGTTAATATCTGCTATATTTGCCATAGCATCTTGCACAATAGTTTTTGCTGAATCAGTAAGATATATAAATATTGATCATATAGCAATTAAGCTTAATATAGATTTTGATCTAGACGATTTAGAAAATGATACTATACCAGATATTTCGTTTGGTGAAGATTCTCAATCTAATGTATGGACCAACAATGTAAAGTATGAAATAGAATCTGCAGACTGGTATGACCCAGACCCAGCAGAATTCAGAATAGGTGCTGAACCAAGAATTATAGTTTATTTATCAACAAAAGAATATGAGGGCGGTGGTAGTGATTATTATGAGAGAGTATATAGATTCAATAGCTCATATTCGTCATCAACACTTACAGTAAGTAATGGCTCATTTATATCAGCTCATAAAGATTCCGAATCTTCTCTTAGAGTTGTAGTTGCAGCAAAACCAATTAAGGGTACATATAATACACCAACAGATGTTTACTGGGATGGAGATACAGGAGTAGGACGTTGGGTTCCTGCTGAAACAAGAGATTCAGGATATTATGCTTTAACTCTTAAGAGAGGAAGTACTAATGTTGCCAATATTCCATCATGCAGAGAATATTCTTATAACTTCGCACCTTATATAACAAAGGCGGGAGATTATTCATTTACAGTAAGAACAATAAGTAAAGATGGAACAGATAAATATGGTAAGAAATCAGAATTATCTAATTCTGGTGAGTGGACTGTTACAGATGAAATGATTGCCAAAGGTTTCTGGGGAGGGGGATCTAGTACAGGAGGAGGAATATCTGGTGGTAGCACCGGATTTGGAAGTAATGGCTGGGAACTTATAAATAATGTTTGGTATTATAAAAATCCAGATGGAACATATGTAAAGGATGCTTGGAAATTTGTTAACGGCAAGTGGTATAACTTTGATGCACAAGGCAAGATGAGAACTGGTTGGTGGACTTCTAATAAAGGTCTTACATATTATTTTAAACCAAGCGGTGCAATGGCAGTAGGTTGGGTAAAGTATGAAGGATTTTGGTATTTCTTTAATCCTACTAATGATACATATATAGGTTCAATGATTTCTAATTTCTGGTGGAATGATAAAGGCAAATTATATTATTTCGATGGTGGTGGCCGTATGGTAACAGGTTGGCACAGCATCAAGGATGAAACAGGAACTAGTCACTACTATTATTTCTATCCAGAAGTTGCAGGATCAACACAGTATGGATACTTAGCTACTAACACTAATATAGGTGGCAGCTATGTAGATAGTACAGGAAAGAAAATTAATTAATTAATGTCAACAATACATTTACGAGATGTTTATTATAAATATCAATCTCAATTAGATAATGAAGAAGATATAAATTCAAATTTGCCCGAAGCCTTATCCAATATTAATTTGGAAATAAAGCAGGGCGAATTTGTTTGTTTACTCGGAAAAAACGGATCTGGAAAATCAACACTTGCAAAACTACTTAATGGCTTAGCCCTTCCTACAAGTGGTGAAGTTTTAGTTGATGGAATATCAACTAAAGATGAATCAAGAGTTTATGAGATAAGAAAGAAAGTAGGAATTGTTTTTCAAAATCCAGATGACCAGATAATTTCATCAATAGTAGAAGAAGATATTGCATTTGGTCCAGAAAACTTAAACCTAGATAGTGCAGAAATTGAACAAAGAGTAGATAGTGCGCTAGAAAGTGTATCTATGACTCAATATAAATATACAGACCCATCTCACTTATCTGGTGGCCAGAAGCAGAAAATTGCAATAGCAGGTCAGCTTGCATTAAAACAAGAAGTGATAGTATTTGACGAGCCTATGAGCATGCTTGATGAAAAGGATAGGACTGATTTATTATCTGTAATCAAAAAGCTTAATAGAGAAGATAAAATAACAATAATTTTGATTACGCACAATGCAAGCGAAGCAGTTTATAGTGATAGAGTAATTGCACTCCAAAAAGGAACAATCAAGTATGATGGACCAACGAATGCTTTTTTTGGAAATAAGGAAATGGTTCTGTCTCTTGGTGTGGAAATTCCAGTTGCCAATAAAATAGCATATAAGCTTTCAGAACATATCAAAGGTTTTAATGAGAAAATTATCACTAAGGAAGACTTAGTTTCTCAGATTTTGAATATAAAAAGATGAGTATAGAGATTAAAAATTTAAGTTATGTTCATTCACTGGAAGGTGAATCATTTGGCATAAAAGATTTTAACCTGGTAATAGAAGATGGAGATTTTATTGGTGTAGTAGGACCAACAGGTGCTGGCAAGACAACATTTATAACCCATCTTAATGGATTATCAAGTGCAACAAGTGGTGAAATTTTAGTAGACGGGAAGAATATATATGATAAAGATTATGATTTAAAATCTCTTAGATTTAAAGTTGGACTAGGATTTCAATATAGCGAAAATCAACTTTTTGAAGAAACAGTCCTTTCAGATGTTAAGTTTGGTGCAATTAATAAATTAGAACATTTAGATGAAGTAAATAATAAGGATGCTAGGAAGAATAAAAAATATAAAGAGGAAATTGAGACCAAAGCAGATAAAATCGCAAGAGATACATTATCAAGAATAGGACTGGATGAAAGTTATTATGAAAAGTCACCATTTTTATTATCAGGTGGTGAGAAGAAGAAGGTTGCTATCGCAGGAATACTTGCAATGGAACCTGATTATTTAGTTCTTGATGAACCAACAAGTTCTCTTGATATAGAATCAAAATATGAAATATTTGATATATTGAAGAATGAAAACCAGAAAGGGAAAACTATAATTGTAGTTACCCATGATATAGATATGCTCTCAAAATATGCCAAGAAAATATTATATATTAAAGATGGAAGACAGTTTATGTATGGCGATATAAGAGAAGTTTTTTCTAAAATATATAATTCTAAAATTAAGGAAGACTTCGAAGTCTTGCCACAAACTTTGATACTAAGTGACATGCTTAGAAATAAAGGATTTAATATAGAGGGCACTCCACTTAATGAAGATGAATTTGCAAAATTAGTTTTAGGACAATATGTTTAAGGATATTACACTAGGAAAATTTATTAATGTTAAAAGTATACTCCACAGTCTTGATCCTAGAGTTAAGATCATAGGTCTTTTTGTGTACTTTATAACAATATTCGTATTTGCAAATTTATTATGTTACATAATTGCTGGCATCGTTCTTCTAATATTAATTAAGCTCAGCAATATAAAATTTGGTTTGATATTTAAGAGTTTAAAGTCTATATTGTCATTACTTATATTATCTGCAGTATTAAATTTATTTCTTACAAATGGTAAAGTGATATTTTCTTTCTGGATATTCAATATTACATATGAGGGGCTCAAAATCTCAATTAAAATGTGTTTTAGACTTATGATTTTGATTATGTGTTCTTCACTACTTACATATACTACAACGCCTAAAAGGCTCACAGATGCAATAGAATCATTCCTTTCTCCACTTTCGGCATTTGCCTTCCCTGTTGCAGAGATAAGTATGATGATAGGAATTGCGCTTAGATTTGTTCCTGTTCTTGCAGGAGAAGTTGATAGAATTACAACAGCACAAAAAAGCAGAGGAGTTGATTTTGATCATGGTGGAATAAGGCAGAAGATTAAAGTCATAATACCAATCATAGTTCCATTGTTTATCTCAGCATTTAAAAGAAGTGATAGTTTATCTCTTGCAATGGAAGCAAGATGTTTTGGATGTGTTCTTAATAAAAATGGTTTTGTCGTAAGAAGTAAACTCCATCCTTTAAGATATAACAATATTGACTATATTGCATTTGTTTTGATGGGAATCTATTTTGTGATGATGTTTGTTGCATCACATTTTAATTTTTCAATTTTATAATTCAAAATTTTTTCACAATCATAAGTGTTCAAGTTTAGTTTGCATATAAATTTAATATGTGTTTAATGAGTATTTAGGCTTTATTTATTGACACTTTTATCTATTTTATTGTAAAATATATAAAGTATGCGACTTAGACGTGCATGCAAAATAGGGCGTTTCATATTAGCATTTTTTTTGGTGTGTAATTTTGTTATTCACCCTATTTTGCCTACTTTAGATAGTGTAAATACTGCATATGCTAACGTAAATAATCAGCTTGCCATGGTTTCTAGTACTGGCGTAAATGTTCGTTCTGGCCCTGGAACAGGCTATAGAAAACTTGGACTTGTAACTACTGGATACAAAATTCAAGTAAAGGGGACTAGCGTTGGTAGTGATAAGAAGGCTTGGTATAAATTTTCTTACAACGGACAAGATGGTTATATTAGAGAAGACTTTCTAAAATTTGTAAAACCTTATGTGTATGATGCAAGTTTTGAAGCAAGACTTACATCACAAGGCTTCCCAGAAAGTTATAAGGATGGACTTAGACTCTTACATGCCAATTATCCAAGTTGGACATTTTATGCACAGCATACAGGTCTTGACTGGTCTTATGCAGTTAATGAAGAGATGAAAGGTTCAAGATCTCTCGTACTTGATAGCAGCATTTCGTCATATAAGTCAACAGAAGAAGGCAAATATGATTGGAATACAGGTAAGTGGATTCCTTTTGATTCAGGAGTTTGGGTTGGTGCATCAAGAGAATTAGTTTCATATTATATGGATCCAAGAAATTTTTTGTCTGACCCATATATATTCCAATTCGAAACACAAGATTTTGTAGAAGGAGTTCATACACTTGCAGGACTTCAAGAACTTGTGAAAGGAACTTTTCTTTCTGGATATGTTCAGACATCAGGAACGAGCTTTACTACACAGAGAGTTTCAACTAATGCATCACCAAGTACAGGTTCTATGGCGCAGTTAATATCTATGCCAGCACAAAACTTGGGACCTAATGGTGGAAGCTTAATTATAGAAGCGCCACAAACAAAAACGAATTTGACATTAGAAGCAACTATACCGGCACTTCCACAAAATATAGTAGAAGTAACAGGACCAGGCGTTATGGGCTATAGCAATGTTATATATAGCACTAAGCCAGAGGTAAATGCAGTCCCACAAGCTTCTGGAAATATTTCAGAAAGAATTAATGGAATACAGAAAACATTCATAACACAAAATGTTACTACACTTCCTGCTGGTACTTATACATATGCTGAAGTAATAATGGATGCATGTAGACAAACTGGAATGAGCCCTTATTCACTTACAGCAACTATACTTCAAGAAGTAGGAACTAAAGGAGATAGCCAAAGTATTTCAGGAACTAATACAAAATATCCTGGATACTATAACTATATAAATGTAGGTGCTTATTCTACAAGTAATATGACTGCAGTAGAAAGAGGCCTATGGTTTGCAGGACAGAGTGAAAATTATGGACGACCATGGAATACTAGAGATAAGGCAATATATGGTGCAGCAAGTTATTATGTCTCTAATTTCATACTTGAAGGACAGGATACACTATACCTTAAGAAGTGGAATGTGAATGGTACACCGTTATTTGAACACCAGTATATGACCAATGTAAAAGCAGCTGCAGCAGAAAGCATTTATGTATCTAATGCATATAGTGATACATTTAAATCGCTTCCTAACGTGTTCTTCATACCAGTATTTAATAATATGCCAGCATCTGCCTGTCCACTTCCTACTGGAGATGGTAGTCCTAATAATAAATTAAAAAGTCTATCAGTTACAGGATACAATATATTACCAGCATTTGACAGAGATGTAATTGTTTACACCTTGGTAGTGCCAGGAAATGTCACTAGCGTTAATATAAAAGCTTTGCCATTACATAATGCAGCAAGAGTTTCTGGAACAGGAAGAGTAGAACTTCCTAAAGCAATTAATAATTGCATAATAAATGTAACGGCAGAAAATGGAGATCAAAGGCAGTATATAATTTCAATAGCGCGGAGCGGAATAGTAGATGAGACGACGGTTTTGAGTCAGCAATATGCAAGTGGAGTTAATACGGGCTTTGTTGTTCCAGTTATTCCAGGTGGAATATAACTAAGTACTAATGTTGTATCACAAGATACAATATAAAGGGGGAATATATGAAAAAATTAAAAGGAATCCTATTTGCAGCCTTCTTAGTGATTACACTTTCATCGCAAGTATTTGCAGCAGGCAATGCAAGGATACAGTTCAATGATCCGACTATAACTAGAGGCAAGAAAGTAACTGTATCAATGAAAGTTAAGTCTAACGACATAAATATGTCTGGGTCAGATATAACTCTTTATTATGATCCTAATATTATGTCATTTGTTTCAGGAACAGATTGCGAAGGTGGTCAAGGAACAGTTAGAGTAAAAGGTGCAGGAAAGCAATCAAGTAACAAGAAGCAATTGGAGTATGATATTGCTTTTGATACTTTGACAGCAGGAACTGCATACATCTCTATCTCTACAGGCGAAGTATATGATGCAAATAACGCACTAGTAAATGTTACTCATTATGGAACATCTAAGATTACTATTCGTTCAGCCAAGACAACATCTAAGAATGCAAATCTTAAATCAATTACACCAAGCGCTGGCGAAATAGAACCTGCATTTTCTAAAGACATTTCAAATTATTCTATAACAGTAGGTGAAGATGTAACAGCACTTCCTATTGCAGCTCTTGCAGAAGATGTAGATGCCAAGGTAGCAATTACAGGTAACACAGCACTTGTAGTAGGTGAAAATAAAGTAACTATTAGAGTTACTGCACCTAATGGATCAACTAAGAAGACATATAACTTAACAGTTAATAAAGTAAATGGAATGCTTTCATCAATAAAAGCTGCAAGTAATGACGCTCAGTCAATTTCATCAGGAGATTTTTCAGTTTCAATATTACCTCTCCCTGATATAGGAACTCCTGTAGGCTATATAACAAGCACAACTCAATTTGAAGGCAAAGAAATGTCAGTCCTCATTAGAGATGGATACGAAGATACTAAGACATTCCTATTCTATGGAAGAAGCTCTAATGGAGACACTGGATACTATAGATATGATCAATTAGAAAAAACAGTTCAAAGATATATTGAAGAGCCAGCCATAGCAAGACTTAGAGAAGTTTCAAAAGACTATGAAACAGCATTCAATCAATATACTACTGCATCTGCATCAGGAAAGAGATTATTCTATATAGTTATAGGTCTTGGTGCCGTATGCCTCGTCCTACTTATTATGGTAATAATCTTTGCAAGAAAGTCTTCTAAGAAAGGTATGGAATATCTTGATGAATATGAAGAGGGTCTTGATGATGATGACGAGGATGACGACAGATATTTCTCAAGAAGAAATAGAGAATCAGATTATGATGATTATGTAGACTCAAGAGATGATTACGCAGATGATAGAGATGAAAGAAACGACAGATACGATAGAGAAGACAGATATGAAAGAGGCTCAAGAGTTTTAGATGATTTACATCGTAGAAGAGAAGAAGAAGGAAATATAGAGGACCTTGAATAATGAATGAATTTACCGACAAGGCACTTAAAGCAATAGAACTTGCTAAAGCTGCATCGACAGAATTTATACATGGATACATAGGAAGTGAACATTTACTTCTTGGTTTGATACGCGAAGGAAGCGGAGTTGCTGCTCAGCTTCTTAGAAAGTATGGGATAACTAATGAAAAATGTGTAAGTCTTATGAATTCACCATTCATGGGAAGTAAGAATAATGTTTCAACACTAGATAATAATTTATATACTAACAATTATAATCGTATTATTAACAATGCAAAAAATGAAGCATCAAGACAGATTAATAAGAATGTTGGAACTGAACAATTACTTCTTGCAATTTTAGTTGAAAGAAATTCTTCTGCTTATAAGATGATTGTTTCTATGATAGGGAGAAATGTAGAAAATCTTTACTTAGAAATAATTTCTATTATAGGTGGATCTAACTTAAATCAGCAGCGAAATATTAATGGTCTTGGACAAGGTCTTGGACAGGGTTTTGGTCAAGGTTTTGGTCAAGGTTTTGCTCCTGGTTTTAGACCTGTTAATATGCAACAAGGTGCTATGTCGCAGAATATGGAATCCGATACTCCTATGCTAGATAGTTTTTCTCGTGATTTAACAGAACTTGCAAGAGAAGAAAAACTCGACCCAGTAGTAGGGAGAGATTCTGAGATCGCAAGAATTATCCAAATACTTTCAAGAAGAACAAAAAACAACCCATGCCTTATAGGTGAACCAGGTGTAGGTAAGACTGCTGTTGTTGAAGGTCTTGCAGAAAAAATGGTTAAGGGTGAAGTTCCTGATAGTATAAAAGGAAAGAGAATAGTTGCTCTTGATATGGGAGCGATGGTAGCAGGAACTAAGTTCAGAGGTGAGTTTGAAGAAAGAATTACTAAAATAATTGCCGAAGCCTCTGAGAATAAAAATGTTTTATTGTTCATAGATGAAATTCATACAATCATAGGAGCAGGTGGTTCAGAAGGTTCTCTTGATGCAGCTAACATTTTAAAGCCAGCTTTATCAAGAGGAGAACTTCAAGTTATTGGCGCAACAACACTTAATGAATATAGAAAACGTATAGAAAAGGATACTGCCCTAGAACGTAGATTCCAACCAGTAACAGTGTTTGAACCAACTCCACAAGAATGTATAGAAATCATAAAAGGAATAAAATATCGTTATGAAAACTTTCATAACGTAACAATTACTGATGGTGCAGTTGAAGCCGCAGTAAATTATTCTGTAAGATATATCCCGGAAAGAAACTTACCTGACAAGGCTATAGATTTGATTGATGAAGCAGCAAGTAGGAAAAAAATTAATTCTTTCGTATTCCCCGAAGAAATTAAAAAACTTGAAGCAGATATAGAATCATTATCTGCCGAAAAGGAAAATGCTGTAGTAAATGAAAATTATGAACTTGCAGGCGAGTTAAGGCAGAGACAGTTAGAAAAGAAAGAAAGACTTCTTGCACTCAGAAAGGATATAGAGAATAAGAAGAATAGTAAAAATATTGAGATAACTGATGATGATATTGCAGAGATTGTTTCTGGCTGGACCAAAATCCCAGTAAAGAAGCTTGCAGAAGAAGAAGGTGAGAGATTAAAAAATCTCGAAAAGATTCTTCATGAAAGAGTTATAGGACAAGATGATGCAATATCAGCAATTGCTAAGGCAATAAGAAGAAGTAGAGTAGGACTTAAAGATCCAAAAAGACCTCTTGGAAGTTTCTTGTTCCTTGGTCCAACAGGTGTTGGTAAGACCGAAGTATCTAAGGCATTGTCAGAATGTATGTTCGGTTCCGAAAATAATATGATAAGAATAGATATGTCTGAATATATGGAAAAGTTCGATGTATCTAAGATGATAGGTGCGCCTCCAGGATATGTAGGTTATGATGATGGAGGACAGCTTTCAGAAAAGGTTAGAAGAAATCCTTATTCTGTTGTTCTTTTTGATGAAGTAGAAAAAGCACATCCAGATATTTTTAACTTATTACTTCAAGTGCTTGATGAGGGACAACTTACAGATGGCAACGGAAGAAAGATTAGTTTTAGAAATACAATAATAATTTTAACTTCTAACATTGGAGCCAAGAATATAGTAGAACCAAGAACTTTAGGATTTGTAAGCGAAACAAGTGAAGAAGAAAAGTATGACACAATGAAAACTAAAGTTATGGATGAAGTCAAGAAGACTTTCAAGCCAGAATTTCTTAACAGACTTGATGAAATAATAGTATTCCATAAACTTTCTAAAGAAAACGTATCAGAAATATTAAATATAATGCTCAAGGAAATAGCAGCAAGAGCCAAGGAAAATATGGACATAGATATAACAGTAGATGAGGACGCTAAGGAATTCTTATTGCAAAAGGGCTATGACCCAGTATATGGAGCTAGAAGTCTTAGAAGAGTAGTCCAGTCTATGTTGGAAGATACTCTTGCAAGTGAAAAATTAAACGGTAAGTTTTCTAATGGTGATAAGGTTTTGATTTCAAAATCGGGAGACATTTTAACAGCAGATGTTGCAAAATGATTTAAGACAATTTAACAAAGTTGAATCAGTAGCAATCTTTGGCTCAACTGGATTTATAGGAAAACAAACACTAGATGTTATAAGGAGATGCGGAGACATTAATGTTTTTGCACTCACTTGTGACACTAATGTAGACGTTTTAATAAATCAGATAGAAGAATTTAAACCTAAGCTTGTATGTATTAATGATGAATCTAAGTTAGATTACTTGAAGTCTCAATTATCTAAAAAATTATCACCAAGTGAGTTTTCTGCAACCAAGATACTGACAGGGCTAGATGGATTGATTGAAATTGCGATAGATAAGAATTATGATACAGCTGTGTGTGCAATAGTTGGTATGATAGGACTCCAGCCAACAATTGCAGCAATAAGCAGTAAGAAAAATATTGCTCTTGCCAATAAGGAATCTCTTGTATGTGCAGGAGAAATAATAAATGATTTATTAATTGAAAATGGGGTATCACTTTTTCCTATAGACTCTGAGCACTCTGCAATTAAACAATGTCTTGCAGGAGAAGATGAATCTAAGATAGATAAAATTATATTAACTTGCTCAGGTGGTCCATTTTATGGAATGAAGAGAGAGCAGTTAAGAGAGATTGATCCTGTAAAAGCTCTCCAACATCCAATTTGGTCTATGGGTAAGAAGATTACAATAGATAGCAGCACATTGGTCAACAAGGGACTTGAAGTTCTTGAAGCAAAGTGGTTGTTCCATAAAGAAGTGGACGACATACAAGTTGTTATACAAAGGGGCTCTATAATCCATTCTATGGTATCTTTTATTGATGGAAGTGTTAAGGCACAGCTTTCTGTTCCATCAATGAATATTCCTATTGAATATGCACTATATGGCATAGATAGAAGAGATATAGGAGCTGAAAAGTTAGATTTTAATTCAATAGGGAATATTTCTTTCGACATACCAGATACTAATACATTTAAAGGTTTGTCACTCGCATATGCAGTTGGAAAGAAACCTCTTCTTTATAGCACTATATATAATAGTGCCAATGAAGAAGCAGTTAATCTCTTTCTTGATGGTAAGATAAGTTTTCTTCAAATTTCTGATTTCATAGAAGAAGCTCTTAAGGATGCCTCTTTAATAAGTGCAGTGAATGAAAGAAATAATACAATAGAAAATATACTTCTCACTGAGAAGGAAACAAGAGCATTTGTAAATAATTTAATTGCTTAAATCAATAACTTAAATTACGAGGGAATATGTTAGGTATAGTATTAGGAATTTTATCTTTAAGTATAATTATATTGATACATGAGTTTGGTCATTTTGTATTTGCAAAATTATTTGGAGTTGGAGTACTAGAGTTTTCTCTAGGTATGGGACCAAGACTTATTTCTTTCGTTAAGAACAATACAAGATATTCTATAAAAGCATTCCCTATTGGGGGATCTTGCGCTATGCTAGGTGAGGATCCAGCAGGTTCAGGAGATTTTACAGATTTTGGAGCTACAGTTAACACTGAAGAGGGAACTGTAAATTTTGATGGTGTAATATACAAAACTGAAGAAATTCCTCAGAAATCACTTAACAAAAAAAGTCCAATTAAAAAGATGCTTATTACATTTGCTGGACCATTATTTAATTTTTTACTTGCAATTATACTTATAATTCCAATTATTTATAATACGGGAGTAGATGTTCCTATAATTAAATCAGTTTCTGAGGATTCTGCAGCAAGTAAGGCAGTTCCATATGTGCTTGAAGAAGGTGACAAAATTACAGGAATGGAAATATCTAATGATAAATTGCAGATAGATTTTTTCAGAGAAGTATCTATGTTTATGCAGATACATGCAAAAGATTTTGAACAAAAAGATGAACTCTTACTTATATCATTTGAAAGAGATGGTAAGAAACTTCAAACTCTTCTAAAACCCGAATATGATGAAGAATATGGAAGAAGCCTTATAGGTATAAGTTTTAGTAATGAACCAACTAAAGCAGCTAATTTTTTTGAGTTATTAAAATTTTCTATTAAAGAATTTAAAATGAATGTTAAGACAGTTATTTCTGGCCTTAGGATGCTTATCTCAGGAAGTGTAGGAATGAAAGATATGTCGGGCCCTGTAGGAACTGTTGCTATAATGGGTGAGACAATAGAGGTAGCCAAGACATTCAGTATTCTGTCTATGCTGTTTACTATAGCAGAGTTAATAATTATGATTTCTATTAACCTTGGTATCATGAATTTGCTTCCTATACCTGCACTTGATGGAGGAAGAATTCTTTTATATGCAATAGAGATGATAATAGGTAAGCCAGTAGATCAGAAAGTTGAAGCAGCAGTAAATGGTGCTGGCATGTTGTTCTTACTTCTACTTATGGTTTTAGTGTTGGGAAACGATATACTTAAGTTATTAAATATTTGATAGATATTAATGAGAAATAAATATCAACAAATTAATAAAGATAAGTTTGGCAAGTTTACTGTCATAGCTTTTTCTGTGGGGATAATTATATGCCTATTCCTTGTTGCCATGTTCTTATATGCCAATGTTCTTAACAAGAATAAAAAAGAAATAATATCTACAATGGAATTTGAAAATGGACAGATGCAAAGTGATATCTACCTTGACTTATCTAAGATAGGATATAAGCTCCCTATATCTTTATTACAAAAAACAGTAGATGATGTAAATAAGGAAATAGATAAATTCTATAAGTGGGATATAAATATAATAGATGCAAATCCTAATGAGATAGATCACGAGACATATGAATTGGAAGATGTATTTAGACCATATCTAAGCGAATATATAAATTCTATATATGCTGAAAGGGCAAGTGGAAGCTCAAAAAGTGTTTTTGGTGCATTTAATACAGATAAAGTAAAATATACATTTACAATAGACAGGGATAGTACAGAAATACTTGATAGGTTAGAAACTGAATTGGATAAGATTATAACTAAGATAAATACAAAACCTCATACAGGTGAGATTTCAGGTTTTGATAAAGAAAAAAATGAATTCACTTTCACAGATAACGGTGCTAATGCTTTTACTGTAGATAAGGATAAATTATTTGATGTAATATATAATGATATTTCACAAGGCAAATTTATTAAAACTTATAAAGCAGAAGGAACATTAACTAAAACAGATGGTCCTTCTATACAGAAGCAATATAAAATTCTTAAAAAATATGAAACAAGAACTACAAGAAATGAAGTAAGAAATGAGAATGTAAGACTTGCCTGCGAGGCAATTAATGGTCTTATTATAAAATCAGGAGAAGAATTTTCTTTTAATAAAACTCTAGGAGAGAGAACAGAAGAAAAAGGTTATGGCTATGCACCTGCCTATCTTGGAGGACTTGTAGTAAATGAAATTGGTGGTGGTGTGTGCCAAGTATCAACAACTCTTTATAATACAGTATTTGGTGCTGGTCTTTCTACAACAACGAGACATTCTCACACTTACGCCCCACAATATATAAGTCCAGGCCTTGATGCAACTGTTTCATGGCCTGCCATTGATTATACATTTGTAAATGACTCACCTTATGCAATAGGAATCAAAGCAAGTTATGAAAATAGAAATTGTAAAGTTGAAATATTTGGCGTTCCAAAACTAAAACAAGGTGAAGAAGTCTTCCTTGTAAGTAAGCAGATAGAAACCTATCCTGTAGAACTACCAATTATCATTGATAGAGGTGATGAGGTAGAAGGAACTGAAGGCTCTAAGTGGGATGTATTCAAAGTTACAAGAGTTGATGGAAAGGAAGTCGATAGAATACATAGCTATTATGTAGATTATATAGGTTATCAACCAAAAATTCTTCGTTCTAATCTTAAAAAGAAAGATTGGGAATCAATTATTGCAAGAGAAGAGGAAGAAGGCCAGGTTCCAGGAAAGGGTTCTCTATCACCTGAACAATCTGCAGGAGATAGCATAGAAAGAGAACAATACTAACCAAATTAAGCATATTTTTGAGCTTTAATAGCTCGTATGATAAAATACTAAAATAAATTATCAAATATAATCAAAAGGAGATATATAATGAAAAGAAAGATGAAGACTATGGATGGTAATGAGGCTGCTTCTTACGGCTCTTATGCCTTTACAGAAGTTGCTGCAATCTATCCAATTACTCCATCATCAGTTATGGCAGAACATACTGATGAATGGGCAACTAAGGGAAGAAAGAACATATTTGGTGATACAGTTCTTGTAAAAGAAATGCAATCAGAAGCTGGTGCTGCTGGTGCTGTTCACGGATCACTTGCTGCTGGCGCACTTACAACAACTTATACAGCGTCACAAGGACTTCTTCTTATGATTCCAAATCTATATAAAATTGCAGGTGAAAGACTTCCAGGTGTATTCAATGTATCTGCAAGAACAATAGCAAGCCATGCTCTTTCTATATTTGGAGATCATTCAGATGTTTATGCATGTCGTCAAACAGGTGTTTGTATGCTTGCATCATCAAGTGTTCAAGAAGTTATGGACTTAACACCTGTTGCTCATCTTGCTGCTATAAAAGGCAGACTTCCTTTCATTAATTTCTTTGATGGATTTAGAACTTCTCATGAAATTCAGAAGGTAGAAATCTGGGATGAAAATACTTTAGCAAAATTAGCAGATAAAAAATATATAGATGATTTTAAGAATGGAGCTATGAATCCAAATCATCCAGACCAAAGAGGTTCTGCACAAAACCCAGATATATTCTTCCAAGCAAGAGAAGCATCTAATACAGCATACAATGAGATGCCTAAGGTTGTAGAAGAATATATGACCAAGGTAAATAAGCTAATTGGTACAAATTATAAACCATTTAACTACTACGGCGATAAGAATGCTACACATGTAATAGTTGCTATGGGTAGCGTATGTGAAACAATAGAAGAAACAATTAATTATCTTAAGAAGAAGAATAAGAGTGCTAAGGTAGGTCTTGTAAATGTTCATCTATATAGACCATTCTCAGTATCTCATCTCTTAAAAGTTTTACCATCTACAGTTAAGACCATATCTGTTCTTGATAGAACTAAGGAACCAGGTTCTATAGGTGAGCCTTTATTCCTTGACATAGTTGCAGCACTTAAGGGAACAAAGTTTGAGAAAGTAAAAGTATTTAGTGGTCGTTATGGACTTTCTTCTAAGAATACAACTCCAGAACAAATCGTTGCTGTTTATGAGAACAAAACAAAAACAAGATTTACTGTTGGTATAGAAGATGATGTAACAAAATTATCACTTAAAGTTGGTAAGCCAATTCACTCAGTGCCAGAAGGAACAATTAGCTGTAAATTCTGGGGACTTGGAGCCGATGGAACAGTAGGAGCTAATAAGAACTCAATCAAGATCATAGGTGATAATACTGATATGTACGCTCAAGCATATTTTGACTATGATTCTAAAAAGTCAGGTGGCGTTACAGTATCTCACTTAAGATTCGGAAAGAAGAAGATTCAATCAACATATCTTGTTTCGACAGCAAATTTTGTTGCTTGCCATAACCCATCATATGTTGATAAGTATCCACTTGTAGAGGATTTAATTGATGGTGGTACATTCCTTCTCAACACACCATTTACAGGAAAAGAACTTGAAAACTCTCTTCCAAATAGCATGAAGAAATACATGGCTGATCATAAAATTAAATTTTATGTAATTGATGGTGTAAAGATTGGTGAACAAACAGGAATGGGTCCAAGAAGAATTAATACAATTCTTCAAGCAGCCTTCTTTAAACTTTCAAAAATAATTCCTGAAGAAAAAGCAATCAAACTTATGAAGGAAGCGGTTCAAAAAACTTATGGCCACAAAGGTGAAGACGTAGTTAAGATGAACTGCGCAGCTATAGATGAAGGAAGTAAGGGAGTTGTTGAAGTTAAAGTACCAAAAGAGTGGTCTAAACTTAAAGTTACATCTACTAAGTCTCAAGTTATAGGCACTGGTTCTAAGGATGCAGTTAAGTTTGTAAAGAATATACAATCAGTGATTAATGCACAAAGAGGTAATGAACTCCCAGTATCTGCCTTTGTAGATTATCAAACAGGTATATATCCATCAGGAACTGCAGCATTTGAAAAGAGAGGAATTGCAGTTGATGTTCCAATTTGGAATCCAGATGCATGTATACAATGTAATTTCTGCTCTTATGCATGTCCTCATGCTGCAATTAGACCAGTTGCAATGACAGACAAGGAAGCATCTGGCATGCCAAGCGGAGCCAAAGTTACAAATCTTAACGGAATGGACAATTATAAATTCTCTATCAGTGTTTCAGTGAAAGATTGTACAGGTTGCGGCGTATGTGCGCAGATCTGTCCTGGTAAGGGTGGAAATAAAGCTCTTACTATGGAAAATTATGAGGCAAATGTTGATAAGCAAAAATATTTTGATTACACATCAAAACTTCCAGCAAAGGAAGATGTTATTGCAAAATATGGTGAAAGCACAATAAAAGGATCTCAATTTAAGAAACCACTCCTTGAGTTCTCAGGCGCATGTGCAGGTTGTGGTGAAACGCCTTATGCAAAACTTGTAACTCAATTATTTGGCGATAGAATGTATATAGCTAATGCTACAGGATGCTCATCAATTTGGGGCAACTCAACTCCATCTACTCCATATACATTTAATGATAAGGGTAGAGGACCAGCATGGAATAATTCATTATTTGAAGACAATGCAGAATTTGGATTTGGTATGTTCCTTGCTCAAAAGGCTATGAGAAAAGCTTTATGTGAAAAAGTTGATGCACTTAAGAATAAATCAACTGGAGCCATAAAGGATGCATGTGATGAATATCTAAATACTTTCAATAATTCTAAAGCTAATGGCATAGCAACAGATAAATTAGTAAGTGCATTATCTAGTTCTAAGGATGCTCTTGCTAAGGAAATTTTAAAACAAAAAGATTTCTTATCTAAGAAGTCTCAGTGGATTTTTGGTGGTGATGGCTGGGCTTATGATATAGGCTTTGGTGGTCTTGATCATGTAATTGCTCAAAACGAAGATGTAAATATTTTAGTATTTGATACAGAAGTTTATTCTAATACAGGTGGACAGTCTTCTAAGTCAACTCCAACTGGTGCAGTAGCACAATTTGCTGCAGGTGGTAAGGATGTTAAGAAAAAAGATCTTGCAGGCATTGCAATGTCTTATGGATATGTATATGTTGCTCAGATTGCACTTGGAGCAGATATGAATCAGACAATCAAGGCTCTTACCGAAGCAGAAAATTATCCAGGTCCATCACTTATCATAGCTTATGCACCATGTATTAACCATGGACTTAAGAAGGGTATGAATAAATCTCAACTTGAAGAAAAGCTTGCAGTTGAGTGTGGATATTGGTACAACTTTAGATTTAATCCACTTGCTGATAATAAATTTAGCCTTGATAGTAAGGAGCCTAAGTTTGAAAACTATCAAGAATTCTTAAATGGAGAAGTTCGTTATTCTTCACTTGCTCTTAAGGGTAAGGAAAGAGCAGAAGCTCTTTATAAGAAGAATACTGAAGAAGCCAAGGCAAGATATGCACACCTTAAGTCACTTGTAGACTTTTACGCTAAGAAAGATTGATAATATAATTTGAAACAATTTATTTTAAAAACTATATACATCAGTTTGTTTTTGTCGCTGTTTTTTGTGACAAAAACATTTGCCTACGAGTTTGTAGCTGATACTGTTGGCGTCAAGTGTCTAGATGGCGCAGGGAATCCTTGCAAAGGTTGGATTAACCAGGGCGGGTTTGTTTTCTGGTTTGACGCCAATGGATATATGGTTGTTGGTGAACATAAATTAGCTAATAACGATTATCTTTTTAATGACGGATCTGCAGCCTATGCTCCAATAGGTGCCTTGATAAGTGATGGTTTCGTTGTCAATGAAATATATGCAAACAATATACATTATGCAGAAGGATATAATACAAGATTTGATAATGGAAGAATAGTAGTACTTATACATGGTCTTACTGGAAGCATACAAGATACTATGACTCTTGCAAAATATTATATGACTTATGGTTATAAAGTTATTGTTCCAGAGTTGGTTGCTCATGGTAGTTCAACAGAAATAGCTAATGTTCCTCAGATAATAATAAGATCAGCAATGGCAATAGAATCAATAATTAATTCTTACATTGATGAAACGCATCCTACTGTAGATATATGCGGAACATCTCTTGGTGGAATGGTAGGAACTTGTATAGTTAAAAATCTTAAAGAAAAAATTAGCAGACTTGCATTGCTCATCTCTACATATGATTTTAGTGAATTAAGTGATGAAATATTCTTTAATACATATTATCAGGGAAGGGTAGAAGAAAAACTTGAAAGAACTTCTATTATGCAACTTTTTAGAAGTATAAATCCAAATAATGACCCAGACTTATTTAAATATACTAAAGTGTATCTTGTTCAATCATCAACAGATAATATTATTCCATTCATCACAACGCCAAGAAAAGATATAGAATTTCATGCATCATCTGCCAAGGGGCATAATTTAAGAGATGTAGATTATTTTGACTCATTTAAGTTCTTACTTGCTGGAGCAAAGAAATATGTTCCAACCAAGGAAGAAAAAGAAAAGTTTAACTTTGTAAAGGTTGATGGAGTTCAAAACAATACTTTAACGGCGGCAGTAATAATATCTCAGATAGGAAATTCGGTAAATCGTACAGTAGAAGCTTCTGCTGAAACCGTTGCTGAAACTACTGTAGCAACTGTAGCGGAAACTACAGAAGCAATTGTTGAAAGTAGCCCACTTACTAAAGGGCCTGGTCTTAAGGAGAACGGCGAAGCTTTGACACAAGAAGAAGTAGAACAAATACAAGAATCCATGGAAGCAACAGGTGAATATACTACCGCAAGAGCCATACTCGCTTATTAAGTGTAAAGATAAGCATTCGTAAAAAAATATAAATTACCATAAGATATAGGAGTTAAATATATGATAATACGTCCAAAAGAAGAAATGAAGAAACATACAAGTTTTAAAATAGGTGGCCCAGCTGAGTGCTATGTTGTTCCAGAAAATTTTAATGAGCTATCTAAACTCCTTAATTTTCTTAAAAATGAAAGAATCATTACATATATAATAGGCAATGGCACGAATCTTTTAGTAGGCGATAAAGGAATTGCTGGGTGCGTAATAGAAATTGGACCTAAGCTTTCTAAAATCACTGTCAAGGGAACAAGAATAACAGCAGAAGCAGGTGCAACACTTGCACAAGTTGCAGAGATTGCAGAACAAAAGGGATTAAGCGGTCTTGAACCATTATCTGGTATCCCAGGAACTGTTGGTGGTGCTGTTGTTATGAATGCTGGAGCATATGACTGTGAAATGAAAGATGTTGTTGAATCAGTTACTGCAATGACAAGAACTGGAGAGTCGCTAGAATATGGTGTAGAAAAGCTTGGATTTGGATACAGAACATCAAGCATAGAAGCCAAGAAATTAATTGTTACCAAAGTAGTTTTTAACTTAACTCCAGATAATAAGAATGAAATCAAGAAGAGAATGGCAGAGTATAAGGTAATGCGTGAGAAGAAACAGCCTCTTGAATATCCATCAGCAGGTTCTATATTCAAGCGTCCTGAAAAACATTATGCAGGAGTTTTGATATCAGACTGTAATTTTGCAGGTAAGAATATTAATGATGCCGAAGTTTCAAGAAAGCACTGTGGTTTCATAATTAATAAAGGTAATGCAACAGCTAAGGATGTAACAAGACTTATAGAACTTATACAAAATGCAGTCCTTGCTTTCTATGGAATACTCTTGGAACCAGAAATTAAGATGTGGGGCAAATTCGATAAATAATTCTGCTTGAGAAAAATATAATTTACATTCACTTATTTATAAAGAAGGAATAAATTGGCAAGACAAACTAAAAAGGCTTCGTTTTCAGAACAAGTAAAATCTGAATCTCTCGATGCAGTTATAAAAGGAAATGATAGAAATTATATAAGGGCATCTTTTGTAGAGAGCGGAACAATAAGCGATCCATCTAAAGGATATCACCTAGAGTTTAATATAAAAGAAAAAAAGTCTGCTACAAAGCTAGTTAAAATTCTTTCTAAATATGATATATCATGTAAGACTTCTCACCGTGCAAGAAGTAATAATATAGTTTTATATATTTCTGATGTTAAAACGATAGAAAATTTTCTTAAGGTAATAGGAGCACAGGATACACTTTTCTATTTTATGAAGAAACGTATAGAAGGCGAGATCGGTGCCAATGAGAACAGAAAGATTAATATAGAAATTGCCAACATGGAAAAGACTGCAAGCATTAGAGAGTCTCAAATTAAAAATATAGATTATATAGTAAATAAATATAAAAACAATAAAGATAGATTACCAGATTGGTTTATGCCACTTGCAAAACTTAGGAAAAGTAAACAAAACTATAGCCTATCTCAGATGGCAGATAAACTATCTGTTTCTAAAAGCACTATAGATTATAGACTTAATAAGATAGATACAGTTGCTTCTGACATAAGAAAAAATGGTGGCAAAATAAAAATAAACTAAGTGACTTTTTTGGAACAAGGGATTTGATATAATTTAGATATAGATAATATATATATTGGAGAAATATGGCATTTACTCATTTACATGTTCATACTGCATATAGTTTGCTTGATGGTGCAAGCAGAATAGAAGATCTTTTTTCGCGTGCCAAGGAATTGGGACAGAAGGCTATAGCAATAACAGACCACGGCGTTATGTATGGCGCTATGGAATTTTATAGAATGAGAAATAAGAAGAAAGAGATAGAAGTAGATGGCGTAAAAAAGGTGGTAAAGCCTTATGCAGATATAAAACCAATTATAGGCTGCGAAATTTATATGACAAGTGGAAGCCGTTTTGATAGAGAAAAGGATTCTAACAAGCGTGCCTACTACCACCTTGTCTTACTTGCTAAGGACCTAGTTGGCTATCATAATTTAGTAAGAATAGTATCTATAGGTCATAGCGAGGGATTTTATAATAAGCCAAGAGTTGATTATGAAGTTCTAGAAAAATACCATGAAGGACTAATTGCACTATCTGCCTGTCTTGCAGGAGAAGTTGCTCAAAACTTATTAAGACATAAGTATAATGAAGCTCTTCTTGTTGCTAAGAGAATGGATAAAATATTTGGCAGAGGAAATTATTATCTTGAAATGCAAGATCATGGAAAGATAGATGACAAGAGAGTAAATGCAGATCTTAAGAAAATTAGTGATGAGACAGGAATTCCTATAGTCTGCACCAATGACTCTCATTATACATATAAAGATGACCCTGAATCTCACCAGATTATGCTTCTTATGCAGACTGGTAAGACAAGAAAATTGAAAACTAATAATATTCAATCAAGCAATGTCAACTCATCTGACGAGAGTAATATGGACCTTGCATATGAAGGCGGCCAGTATTATTTGAAATCAGAAGAAGAGATGACAGAATTGTTTAGTATGTATCCTGAGGCAATAGCTAATACAGAAGTAATTGCGGGTATGTGTAATCTTGAAATTCCAGAATTTTCTATGGGTAAGGAAAAATACAAGATTCCAGTTTTTGAAACACCACATGGAGAAACTGCAGGTGAGTATCTAGCTTATCTTGCAAATGAAGGACTTAAGAAAAGATATAAAAATGTGACTGAGGACTTACTAAATAGACTTAATTATGAATTGAAAACTATAGACACACTGGGCTTTTCAGGCTACTTCCTTATAGTATGGGATTTTATAAATTATGCAAAACAAAATAAATTTGCAGTAGGTCCAGGAAGAGGCTCTGGTGCTGGTTCACTTGTTGCATATTCTGTTGGAATAACTGAAGTTGATCCTATCAAATACGAATTGATTTTTGAAAGATTCCTAAATCCAGAACGTGTATCTATGCCAGATTTTGATATAGATTTTTGTGTAGTTCATAGAGATGATGTAATAAATTATGTTAGTGCCAAGTATGGAGACGACCATGTTTCTCAGATAGTAACATTTGGAACTATGAAGGCAAAACAAGTTGTTAGAGATGTAGGTAGAGTACTTGATGTCAGTTATGCAAAATGCAATGATTTTGCAAAATTAATACCTAAGCAAGACTTGCATATAACACTTTCTAAAATGCTCTATATGCCACTTGATGCACAAAAGGATGATGGCACACCAGAATTTAATTCTAATGATATCAATAATGTTAAGGAATTTAGAAGACTTGTTGCAGAAGATCCAGAGTGTAGAGAAATTATAAAACATTCTCTTAAGCTTGAAGGACTTCCAAAGTCTGCAGGCGTTCATGCATCAGGAGTTTTAATTGCACCTGATGCTGTTACAGAATTTGTTCCTATAGCAAGAGCCAAGAAAAACAAGGGTGGCAAGTCAAGTGATGCCAATAATGCAACTATGGCGGCAGAATATGATATGACAACACTTGAAGCACTAGGTCTTCTTAAATTTGACTTCTTAGGTCTTAGAAACCTCACTGCAATTCAGAATACTTGCAATATGGTAAAGGATAGACACGGCATCGATATTAAGTTTGATGAAATGAATTATGATGACAAAAATGTTTTTGATTTAATTTCAAGTGGCGACACTATGGGTATATTCCAATTAGAATCAGCAGGTATGACAAACTTCATGAAGCAATTAAAGCCTAACTGCTTAGAAGATGTAATTGCTGGTATATCATTATTTAGACCAGGACCTATGGATTTCATTCCAACATATGTTGCCAACAAACATAATCCATCTAAAGTAGTTTATGATACACCAAAGCTTGAGCCAATATTGAAAGCAACTTATGGCTGTATAGTATACCAAGAGCAAGTTATGCAGATAGTTCGTGATCTTGCAGGCTACTCTATGGGACGAAGTGATCTTGTTCGTCGTGCCATGGCCAAAAAGCACAAAGACGAACTTGATAGAGAAGAAGAAATATTCATACATGGTTCCAAGGAAGATAATGTTCCAGGCTGCATTGCTAATGGAGTAGATGAGATAATAGCAAGAAAAATATTTGCAGATATGAAATCGTTTGCAGAATATGCCTTCAATAAGTCTCATGCTGCAGCTTATGCTACAGTCGCATATCAGACAGCTTATCTCAAAAAGTATTATCCACTAGAATTTATTGCTGCACTATGTAATTCAGTAATAGATAAGAAGGAACAATTAGATATATATATAAATTATGCTAAGCAAAGCAGGATTAAAATTTTAAGGCCAGATATTAATGCATCAGGTGTTTCATTTACTGTTGATGGCGACTGCCTTAGAATTGGATTTGCAGGACTTGTCAATGTTGGTACTTCACTTGCAGAATTAATAGTAGAAGAAAGAAATGAACACGGTCCATATCATAACCTAGATAATTTTGTAATAAGAACAACTAAGCTTGGAATGAACAAGAAGGCCCTTGAGAGACTTATACTTGTTGGAGCATTTGACTGCTTTACTGACCATAACAGAAGGCAGAAGTATTTTGCATATGAAGAATTGATTGAAGCTGCCAAGAAAAGAAATAGTGTTTCTAAGGTTGCAGAAGGTCAGAATACCCTTCTAGACTTTTTTGGCGACTCACTTCCTGTAAATGAGCAGGACCCAGATTCTCTAGGAGTAGCATATTCAGATATAGATGAGTATTCTAAGGAAGAAATTTATTCTTATGAAAGAGAGATATCTGGAATTTATATTTCAGGTCACCCACTTGATGCATATGCAGAATTGATAAAGAACAATGCCAATGTTATATCTCAAGATTTCCATATAATTGAAGATGATACCGAAGAAGAATATGACGCTAGCCAGGATATGGAAAACCAAAATGGAAATACCATGGTTTTAGGAAGTAATATAAATTCTGAATTATATGATGGAAAGAAACAAGCTTGTATAGGGGGAATAATAACAGAATATAATATTAGAGTATCTAAGGAAGGAAAAGAATATGCAAGAGGAATTCTTGAAGACCAATATGGTGAAGTTACCTTCCTTGTATTCTCAGATGCATTCAGAAAATTATCTTCACTACTTAGAACTGGAACTAAAGTATTCCTTAAGGGAAAGATGAAATTAGATAATTCAGGTAGCTTTAATAAAAATCAAAACGATGATGCAGATACTGAAGGCTCTAACGAAGTAATTGATTATAATTTAAATGTTCAAGATGCAACAGTTTTTGATTCTAATTATGAAAATCAAAAGGAAATACATATAATTTTCCCTTCTATAGCAATTTACGCCCAGAGAGAAAAAGAAATCATGGGAGTCATAGATCCTTTCAGATCAGGCTTTTCTAGAATTGACGCCTATGTTCAAGATGGTTTCCATCCAAGTGGCAAGCCAAGATATATGAAGAAGACAATTAAGAAGATAGCAGTTGATAACGTTTCTGAAATAGCAGAGATGTTGACGGATAGAATAGGCAAGAAAAACGTCGTAGTAAAAGACATTTAATGTTCATTTAAATATTTAAATATAGTATAATCGTATAAATGGAAAGGTCTAATGGAAAAGTGGTAATAGGAATAATAATCATTGTATTTTTAGTATTTGCTATTTCTATTGGCATTGCCATATTTAATCTCAATTATGTAATAACAATCACGCCAAGATCTAAGGTTGCAGAGAGCACTGATAATGTGTACCATAGAGCTAATTTTGATTTTAATAATGAAAATATTAGAGATTATGTAAAGATAGATCCTGATTCTCCTAATAATTATGAAAAGTTAGAACATGATGATGCAGAATCAATAGGAGATAGAAAATCCAAAAAATGTTCTATTCTAATTGCAGGAGATACTTATCTAGCACCTAATATTGTTCGTGAATATACACATGGCGGTGGTCTCTATACTATCATGGATGAAGTTTTCATAGATGCAATAGATAATAGTGACTTTTTTGTTGCGAATCTAGAAACATGTATAACAGATAGGGATACATTTGACGTTACCAAGGAGTTTAGCTTAAAGCAATCACCAGATGAATTGCACGTGCTTGATAGCTTAGGTGTTGATTTATTTGCCACAGCCAATAATCATTCATTAGATTTTGGAGCCGATGCACTTGCTGATACTTGGCAATATCTTGATTACATCGGAGTTCATACAGTTGGCTCAGGTAAAAACGAAGAAGAAGCAAAAAAACCTTTTAGGATTACTATCAATGGCGTTCGCGTTGCGATCTTCAATGCTACATCAATTGTTCCTAAAGACAATTGGAAAGCATCAGATGACAATAGAGGTGTTTATTATTTATTGGATCCATATAAATATTTGATTCCTGAAATAAAAAGATTAAAAGAAGAAAATGAAATTGATAAAGCAATAGTGTACTTACACTGGGGCAAGGAATTAGATGAATTGCCAACGACTATACAGATAAACCAAGCACATAATTTGATTCATGAAGGGGCAGACTTGGTTGTAGGAGCTCATCCTCATATTCCTCAGACTATAGAATATTATGAAGGAAAGCCAATAGTATATTCTCTTGGAAATTTTCTTTTCGGTAAGAATATTTTAAAACAGCTTGCAGTAATACAGATAGAATTTGATCTTATAGAAGGTGAATCTAAGCTTAAAATAATTCCAGGAACTGGTTGGTGGAATACAACTAAGGCATATAAATATGAAGAAAGACAATTTTGTTTTGATAAATATGTTCAAACTTCGCCAAGTGATATAGTATTTGATGAAGAAGGTTATGTGTATGAAAGGTATAAACTAGCAACTATGTCTGTTGCAGAAATAGAAGATATGCTTATCGAATCTAGTGACCTTCCTATAGGTTATGAGATAAATGAAACAAGTAATGTCGATAATATAGCAGAAGAAATCGTGAAAGAAATAGCATCTATGAATGAAAAAGCTTATAATAATGATGAAAATCAAGATAAAATACAAAATAAGGATAAGTCAAATGTTATAAGTCCAGATAGAGGAATTCCAACAAATGATATAGGTAATAAGCCAAAACCTAGTGATTATAAAAGTGTAGGACCTAATTAACAGATAGTGAGGTGTTTTATGAATATATTACAAAAATGCCATAAGAAGATTGCAAAGATATTAGTTATATGTTTATTTTTAACATTTGCCTTTAGTAATAAAGTAAGTGCTGAAGTATTTGAAAACCCTATGAGGGAGCATAATTTTAATAATGCAAGAAAATCATTATATAATGGAATAGATTCAATACTTAAATTAGATTCTTCAATGGATTATTATCTTGTTGCTTCTGCATCTTCATTATTATATTCAGAACCGCTATATAGTTCAGGCCTAGTACAAAGTCTTACGGGTAGAATATCATATAAAATTATAGATGAAACATATAGTAGTGATGTATACACATTTACACTAAGCATTGATGGTGTAAATGGAACTGAGGTTTTAACATCATCTGCACTGGAACTTGCTCCAAGGCTTCTTATGTCATTAGGAGATTATAATAAATTATTTAGTGAAGATAATGGTAAGAGTATATTTGATTGTATAACAAAGCATATTAAATCTTCTAAGAGTAAAACATTTGTAGCTGATGTAAGAGTTATAAGTGATAACCATGGAGGATATATTATCCCTATTGTTTATAACAAGGAATTGATAGATGCCTTAACAGGAGGTGTATTCTCATCTCTTTCAGATTTTGGTATAAATCTTGATATAGATTTTGAATAATATATATTTTTAATAATGATTTGTCCTAGTTGTTCCAAAAAAATATCAATCAATGAAAGATACTGCCCATACTGTGGGGCCAATTTATTAGATTATAATACAACACTTCCTTCTTATGATGAAGCATATAGAAATTTTGTTTCAAGAGAAAATGTTCAATCAGAGCAGATTAAAGCAAATAATAAAACAGATGATTTAAAAGAATTGGATACTAAGGTTAGAGCTGCATTAGATAAAAGAAATAAAGAAAGTATGACAAGAAGCGACCTAGAACTGGAAGAACTAACTAATGTAAGACAAATCTTTTGTGAAAACTGTGGCGAAAAACTAGTTCTAGGAATGAATACTTGTCCTAAGTGCGGTGCAAAGCTTCCTTATGGGGATAAGGATATAAAAGGAAAAGTTATAAGAGATTATTTTGTATTAGTCGCCATATTCGTATTTGTTGTAGGACTAGGAAGTTTATTTTATAATAAAGTTATTAATAAGAAGGCAGAAACTATTCCGCCACAACTTCCAAATTCACTTCCAGGTGGTGAAGATATAGGCTCAACATATTATTATGATGAAGGCGGGCCAATCATATTCCCAGTAGATTCAGAAGAAGACGATAATGGAATAGAAGATGAGATAGAAGAACCTGAAATAGACAAACCAGAAGATATAGATGAAGAATAAATATTTATATAAGGAGATTTGATGTGGAATTTATTTTATTTGCAATAAGTATAGCTGTTTTACTTATTGCCTCAAACTATTTTTTAGATTCTGCAGTAGAAATTGCAAGAATTTTAAAAATGCCAGAAGTCATAATAGGTGCAACTATAGTTGCCCTTGGTACCACACTACCAGAGACAATAGTTTCAAGTATGGGTGCTTTTAAGGGACTTGGTTCTATTGCCTATGGTAATTCTATCGGATCAATTATTTGCAACACCAGCCTTGTTGCAGCACTTGGTATAGCATTCATGTGCGGTCCTATAGATAAAAAATCTTTAAAAAGTCCTATAGCATTTTTCTTTTTCACATTTGTCGTGTATGCTTTCATTGCTATAAGATTTAGAGGTTTTAATAGAATAGCAGGCACAGTTCTTCTTTCAATTTTTGTAGTTTATGTATTTACTTTATTAAAAACAAAAAAAGAGGCAAAGGAAGTAGTAAAGGAGGCAGAAGACATAAAGGACATAGTTCCTGAAACTTCTATAGGAAAACTTATTTTGATTATTATAGTATCTGCAGCCTTTGTTTCAATCTCATCTAATATTTTAGTAGATAATGGTGTTATCATCGCAGGAAGACTTGGAGTTCCGGATAAGGTTATTGCAGTCACTATGATGGCACTTGGAACTTCACTTCCTGAACTTGTAACAACTATTACTGCTATTACAAAAAATAAAAGAGAATTATCTATCGGTAATATTATTGGTGCTAACTTTTTAAATCTTACAACAGTTAATGGTATATCTGCACTTGTTAGACCTTTTTCAATTAAAGATATAAATTACAATGACTTAATTGTTGTTCTCATAGTTATGCTCATCATGTCTATTCCACCACTACTTACAGGAAAAACCCATAGATGGCAGGGCTTGCTAATGCTTGCAATATACATTTCGTACTGCGTAGCCCAATATCTAGGTGTAATTTAAGGTTTTTTATACATTTGCCTTAGGTTTTAGCTGTATTTACTTGACATAAATAATTAAAAATGATAAATTAACTATGCTATTCCAAAGACAGTAGGTCCGGTATATCGGGCAAATTGTTTAACAAAACAAGCCTACCGAGGTAAATGTAATTTCCTATTGCTAGCTTTGCTAATAAAATTAGCTAAGCAAAACTTTTGTAAATATTGGCAATTGGAATATGATTTTTAACAAATTGTGCAAACCTCTGTCTTTAAAGCTAGGCAGAGGTTTTTATTTTCCTTAAAAGGCATTTGTGAATAGACATTTTTAAAAAGGAGGTTGCTCGTGGCAAAGGTAGAACTTAAGGCTCCAATCATCGAAGAAATTAAAAGCCATCTTGATGGTGCAACAGGTGTTGTCGTTGCTGATTACAGAGGACTCACAGTAGAACAAGATACAGCACTTAGAAAGAAATTTCGCGAAGCTGGTGTTTTTTATAAAGTATATAAGAATACTTTTATAAAGAGAGCAATAGCAGGAACAGAATTTGAGTCTTTAGTAGAAACCCTAGAGGGTCCAACAGCAGTAGCATTTTCAAAGTCAGACTCTACGGCTGGTGCAAGAATTATGTATCAGTTCGCAAAGGATGCCCCTGTATTTGAAATCAAAGCAGGTGTTATTGAAAGCACTTTCTATGACAAGAATGCAATAGTAACAATTGCATCACTACCAGGAAAGGAAGAACTACTTGGAAGACTCTTTGGTTCAATGAAGAGCCCAATAAGCAATTTTGCAAGAGTATTAAAGCAAATTGCAGACAAGAAAGAGGCTTAATTGTAAAAATTATTTTTAAGGAGAAATATAATCATGGCAATGACAAAAGAAGATTTTATTGCTGCATTAAAAGAATTATCAGTAGTAGAATTAAACGAGCTTGTTAAAGCTTGTGAAGAAGAATTTGGTGTAAGCGCAGCAGCAGGTGTTGTAATGGCAGGTCCAGCAGCAGGCGGTGCAGCTGGCGGTGAAGAAAAGTCTGAGTTCAATGTAGAACTTACAGATGCTGGTGCTGAAAAAGTTAAAGTTATCAAGATCGTTCGTGATGCAACAGGTCTTGGACTTAAGGAAGCAAAGGATCTTGTTGATGGAGCACCTAAGATGTTAAAAGAAGGTGTTGCTAAGGCAGAAGCTGAAGAAATCAAGAAGAAACTTGAAGAAGTTGGCGCTAAAGTTACACTTAAGTAATTTAAACCAAAATATGAAAATAAAAACTCTTGCATTCGTTGCAAGAGTTTTTTATAATTATAAAAAAATTGGAGAAAACATAAATTGATAGGACTGGGAACATTATTAAACTGTGCTTTAATAGTAGCTGGTGGTATAGTAGGTCTACTTTTTAAGAACTTATTTACTGTAAGTATGCAAGATAGCCTTAAAAAGGCTTGCGGCGTTAGTGTTGTATTTATAGCAATTGCTGGTGCTATGGAAGGTATGCTTAAAATAAGTGGTGACGCTTTACTGTCTCAAAAATCTATGCTTCTTGTTTTATGTATTACAATCGGAACTATAATAGGCGAGCTTATTGGCATAGATAATATGTTCAACAATTTTGCAACATGGCTTCGCCATAAAACAGGAAACGATAATGATACTGGTTTTATTGATGCATTTGTTACGGCTTCATTTACTGTATGTATAGGTGCAATGGCAATTGTTGGTGCTATGGAAGATGGCTTAAAGGGTAATATTTCTATACTTGCAGTTAAATCAATTTTAGATCTTATAACTATATCAGTTCTTACCTCATCTATGGGTAAGGGTGCCATATATTCAGCAATTCCTGTTTTAGTCTTCCAAGGTCTTATGACAATATTTGCAAGGATGCTAACTCCATTTATGACCGAGATTGCAATAAATTATATATCACTTGTTGGTTCAGTTCTAATATTTTGTGTAGGAATCAATCTTATATGGAAGAATGTATTTAAAGTTGCCAATATGCTGCCAGGTCTTTTAATCGCCGTTATATTTGCTGGTTTAAAATTATTTTAAACTATAAGCATTTGCCTAAAGGGCAATAGTTTTTTATAATATATATAAAATAAAGGAGGAATAGTTATGATTTATGATTACAAAGTGTTAAAGAGTAATGGTGAGGAACTGAGTCTTAGTGATTACAAGGGCAAGGTAATAATGGTAGTAAATACTGCAACAGGATGTGGTTTTACTCCACAATATGCACCTATAGAAGAGATGTACAAAAATTACCATGAAAAGGGTCTTGAGATATTAGATATTCCATGTAACCAATTTGGTGGTCAGGCTCCAGGTTCTGATGATGAAATTCATGAATTTTGTACTATACACTACAACACAACATTTCCTCAAATGAAAAAGTCAGATGTTAATGGTGAAAAAGAACTTCCTCTATATACATATTTAAAATCTCAAAAGGGCTTTGAGGGTTTTCCTGCTGGGCCTCATAAGGAATTAATGGAGCAGATGCTTGCTAAAATTGATCCAAACTGGGATAAGAATCCAAGTATCAAGTGGAACTTCACAAAATTTATCATTGATAGAAATGGAAACGTAGTTGCAAGATTTGAGCCAACTGCAGATATGAAAGAAGTAGAAGACTGCATCAAGTCCCTGCTGTAAATATGCATTGAGAAAAATATACTTATTAGAGACGGCATAATTGCAAAGGGATATGCGGAAAAGAAGTTGGAGGAATAATATATGAAAAAGTTTTTTTCTGAATTTAAGGAGTTTATCAGCCGTGGCGATGTAATGAACCTTGCTGTAGGAGTTATTATAGGTAGTGCCTTCCAAGCAATAGTTAATTCACTAGTAAAAGACATTGTATCTCCCGTAATTGGCTTATTTGCCAATACTAATTTTGACAATCTTATGATTAAGGTTGGAGATGTCGAGATAAAATATGGTTCATTTTTAACTGCACTAATTAATTTTATAATCATGGCATTTATAATATTTCTAATTGTAAAAGCCGTTAACAATCTAACAAATGCCATAATTAAAAAAGAGGAAAAATCGCCTACAACAAAAAAATGTCCATTCTGCTGTTCGACAATAGATGTAAATGCTAAAAGATGTCCACATTGCACATCAAGTCTAGAATAATAGAGGCAGATATATTTTAAAAATGTAAAGATGCACCTGGGCGGTGCATCTTTTTTTAATACAATTGCTTAAGGGATGAATACCTGCCAACCACGAAATTTTGTCGAGCCGTCGCAAGCCCTGCGGAAGCCTCATCTCGCACTAATATGGTGCGAGATGGTCTTCCTTGGACGCCTGCGAGCCAGCTTCGCTACCGCTCAGCTGTCTCCAGGACTCTTGCTCCAATGCTCTCCAAAATTTGTGTTGGCAGTATTCATCCCCAACCAAGTTTTCCATATTGATTGTAATCATAATGTTTGGTATAATATAAATCTCAGGAAAGGAATAAAAAAAATGGAGTTTCTTCTTAATATAACACACACACACACACACACACACACACACACACACACACACACACACACACACA
>CAMJPD010000008.1 GCA_946407765.1 uncultured Lachnospiraceae bacterium | reverse complement strand
ATTGGATACAAGATTTGATTGCCCTTGTTTTTTTATTACATTACCTTCTTCATTATCTATTGCTTCAGTAAAGTGAATATTTACTATTGCGGTTTCCTCATTGGCTTTATTGATTTGAGAGACAACGGAGCTATATAAACTTCGCACATCACTATCTCCTCTTGTATTAACAGAAAAATCTAATATAACAAGATCAGGATTATAATTTATACAGTCATCTTTCACTCTGCATACAGAATAAGTAAGATTCGTTCCTGAAATTCCTGCATTTACATATTTAAAAGTGGAATTTGGATATTTTTCTCTAAGAGCATTAGTAAACTTTTCTCCAAAAGGAATGTCACTTCCTTCGTAAGTAAGTCCTGCACCTGCTGTTATAGACCCTCCAAATCCTACAATAGTTAGATTTGCACCTTCACTTGCTTTGTTTATAAACTTTTTAATTCTTGTTGTATCACCAAGATGGTCTACACTACTTAAATATTCAGATTCTGCTATATTATTAATTACTGATGCTAGGTTAGTATTTTTATCTGTCTTGTTTTTTTGGAGTATATTAGATATACATATATTGTGAATTTCATCTGCAATATATTTGTGTCCTTTGTCATTAGGATGGGCTGCTATAGCAGGATTTTTTACTTCATAAGCGATACCATAATTGTCATAAATCTTATCACCGATAAATGATCTGTATGAGTCATCCTTTTTTATTACATCCAAAGGCATAAAAATCGAATTTGTATTCTTGGCTACATTTGCAAGCGATTTTGAGATCCCCTCGTCTACATACATAGTATCGACCACAATTACTTGTGCCTTTTTCATCTGGTTTTTTAATTTCAATACTAATTTTGTATATACTGCTTCATAATCAGGAAGAGGTGCATCTCCTAATATATTTTCTCCTATCTGCACCACCACAAGATCAATATCATCACCAAATAAATGATTTAACTTGCCTGCTATAAAATTTTCTGCCGTTTGTAGATCTCGTGGAAAATATTGTTCTATCTTACATTCAACATCAGGGATTCCATCTTCAATAAAAAGTTTTTCTAACACACGAACATAGTCTTTATCATCTGTAGTTGCAGTCATACCTCTTTCTGCTGGCCACTCGCCCTCTCCACCATGTCTTGTTACTGAATTGCCTATGATGACATAATGGAACTTGTCCACCTCGTACATATTATATTTTGCTTCCTTTTTATGTGAAGAAACGACCGCTAAGCTAGATCCATTTTGAGCATAAGATTTATTAGAAGACAAAGTTAAGAAACATAATAATGTTATGAAAATAAAAATAAATATGTTGTTTTTAAGTTTATGAAACATTATGGTTTTTTCATTAATCCAACATCTCTAACTACGAATGTTCCCTTAGCAAGATTTGATGTAATTTCTATTCTATTAACAGGTCTATCATATTCTATTACTCTTAGATGTTCATTAGGCATAGATTTCATAATATATTTTTTAGGATTCTCGCCATCTGTCTTGATGATAAATTCCACATTGGATCCTTCTGCATCAATAAACTGAACTACAAATGCAATTCCATTATTTGGAGCGAAATCTATATTAAGGTTAGCCGCCTGACCTGCTGTTCCATGTATCCATCCTCTCTCCATTATATTCTTAGGTACTGCATGAATAAATCCATTATATGTAACTGTTCCATTAACAGATATACCATCTGGGACATTGTCATAATATATATATCGCTGATCCTCTACTCCTCTAAGCGTAGGAACATTGATAACTGCATCTGGTTGCAAGTTTGCTGCAACAAAATGTATAAAAGTTGATAGTAAGTTAGCCGCAATATAATGACCATATGCATTAGGATGAATTAGGTCAGTATTAACATCTTCCCAAGAAAATAATCCATTCTGGATTTCTTGCCATACAAATTTATGATATGAGATAGATGGTATTGCATAGTATTCTAGTGCAAAATATATATCATCCTTAGCTGTAAGAAACGTAGGAACTTCATTTATACTAGCGTCACCTTCGTGGTTGTATGTTGCTGTGGTTTCAGTAAAGTGAAGGTATATTATTGCTGTCTCGTTATTCTTAGCTAGTATTCTAAATATTATACTCTCTAACTTTTCGCATAAATTTTTATCTTCAAAATTATTAACTGAGAAATCTAAAACAACTAGGTCTAAATTGTGAATAAGCAAATCTTCATTAATTCTAAAACTTGAATGAGTTACGTTAGTTGATGGATAACCAGCATTAATAAAATTAAAAGTACAATTAGGATAATTTTGAACAAGCCAATTAGTAAATAACTGACCATATGATTGCATAGGATTTCCTAATGTTGCACCTGCAGAGATTGATCCACCAAAAACTGCAATATTATATGTGCCACCCTTTTGTATCTTTCTGATAAAAGTTTGTACTCTAGATAAGTCCCCATAACTCTCTATAGGTGCAAGAAGATCACTTGTTTTAATAGTAGCAAGCCTCTCCATTAAAGTCATACTACTTGTATCTACTTCGCTTGCTTTAACAATATTAACATTTGCCATGCTTAAGAAGCAGCATAAAAATAAACAGAATAGATTTTTAATTGTAACAAAGTTTTTATTAATCATATTGATTATTATAGGTTTCAACCATTAAATTGTTATTAATGGGCTAGTGGTTATTTTATCATAAATTAGTACTTTATTATATATTGATACTAAGTATTTCTCCCACTTTTACAGCTTTATTTTGTAAAAGTTTTAGTTCAATACTAGACCTAGTATGTCCTATAGCATATCCATCTACTACTTGCTCTACTAAGACCTCTTCTTTCATTCCCTTTATACTATCTTCTATATTTTTAGAATTTTTATCACCAAGGGCAATTAATTTTTTGGTGCGATCCTTCTTAATTTCTTCTGGAACTTGATCTTCAAACTTTTCTGCCTTAGTTCCCTTCCTTATAGAATATGGGAATATATGAGGGCTATATATATTATTGAACTGGACAAAATCGTATGTTTCCTTAAAATCTTCATCACTCTCTCCAGGAAAACCTACTATTATATCTGCTGTTATAGTACAAAATTCATAAGTACTTCTTAATCTATCGCATGCATCTTGCAAATCTTTCTTAGTATAATTTCGGTTCATTTTTTTTAATATATTATCTGATGCAGACTGGAGCGATAGGTGAAAACTATTACATAATTTTTCTCTTACTTGCGGAAGCTTTATTGTTTCTATAAATTCATCATTTATAAATGAAGGAGTTAGCGAACTTAATCTTAGCCTTTTTAATCCATCTATGCTTGATATTTTTTTTATAACTTCATTTAAATTACTATTTATATCTATACCATAAGAACATAAATTTATTCCTACAAGAACTATTTCTAGGCAGCCACCCCTTATTACATCTTCTGCCTCTTTCAATATTTTTTCTATAGGTTTTGACTCTACTATCCCTCTTAAGTGAGGTATGAGACAATAAGTACAGAAGTGGTTACAACCATCTTCTATCTTAAGAAAATATTTTGAATATTTACTTGATGGAACAATATTATTAATCTTATTTTCAATATTACTTATATCTAATATTGTTGAATCCTGCATCTTATTTTGAAGTATAGATTTTATGTATGACTTTACTTTTTCTAATTTTTCCTTATCTTCTATATCTAGATTTTCTATATAATCTATAACTTGGTTTTTTATCTTGTTATCAACATATATTATTCCCTCACTCTTAGGCAAATTATTTATTTCTATATTATCAGCATAACAGCCTACGCACAAAATCAAAGCATCTTCATTTAAATTTCTTGCCTTAGATAACATCTGTCTTGATTTATGATCTGCTACATGTGTTACCGAACAAGTATTGATAATATAAATATCTGCCTTTTCTGAAAAAGACTTTTCTTTAAAACCTAATTTGATAAGTCCACTTCGAATTTTTTCAGATTCATATATATTTACTCTGCATCCGAGTGTATGTATAGCAAATGTCATATCAAAATTATATCATAATTTATAAATAAAAAAGAAAGTTCCATATTGGAACTTTCTTGTAACATTATCTCTTTGAGAATTGTGGTGCACGACGTGCTTTCTTTAAACCATACTTCTTTCTTTCTTTCATTCTTGGATCTCTTGTAAGGAATCCTTCAGCTTTAAGAACTGGTCTTAAACCTTGATCAAATTTGAGAAGTGCTCTTGATATACCATGACGAACTGCACCTGCTTGACCTGCTGTTCCGCCGCCATGTACATTTACACTGATGTCGAACTTTCCATCTTGCTTTGTAAGAACGAGTGGGCTCTTAACAATAAGCTTTAGTGTTTCAAGTCCAAAATAATCTTCAAATTCTCGCTTATTAACTGTTATCTTTCCAGAACCAGGAGCTATTAAGTAAACTCTTGCGATAGATTTTTTTCTTCTACCTGTTCCATAAAATTTTGTTTGTTTTGCCATATGCTACCTCCTTAATCTATTGCAAGCACTTCTGGCTTTTGTGCAATGTGTGGGTGATTTTCACCAGCATAGACGAAAAGTTTTTTATACATCTTTCGTCCGAGAGGTCCCTTTGGTAGCATTCCCTTGACTGCATGTTCAAGAACTTTTTCAGGGTGCTTATCCATCGCAACTTTAAGTGTTTCGAATTTTGCACCACCGATCCAGCCTGTGTGGTGGAAATAAACTTTCTGTTCAAGTTTCTTTCCTGTTACTTTTACCTTGTCTGCATTGATGATAATAACATAATCGCCATTATCTAAGTTAGGAGCGAAAGTAACTTTGTGTTTTCCTCTAAGAACGCTTGCAACTTTAGTTGCTACACGTCCAAGGATTTGTCCATTTGCATCTACTACATACCATTTTGGTTTGATGTCTGATGCTTTGAGTACATAAGTGTCCATTAAAAACAACCCTCCAAAAAATTTTTAGGCTACTTACTCTGTTAAGGAAAAATTTCCAAAACGTTTTCAGTTATTTGATGTGAATGATAAGTTTCATCAAACAACAGTAGCAAAAGTTTTTATAAAACTTTCAAAAAGTCGGGGTGACAGGATTCGAACCTGCGACACCCTGGTCCCAAACCAGGTGCTCTAGCCAAACTGAGCTACACCCCGAAGAAAAGCTTATAAAATATATCATTTTAGAAATTTTATGTCAAGCAAGTAAAAATAAAAAAGCCCCATATTTACTTAGTAAAATAGGGGCTTTATACATATATCTAGTAATTTATCTTAAGTGTTGGTTCTTATGAAGTAAGTGTTCTGATTTTTCTCCTAGTGGCTCTTTTAAATAATCATTATATAATTTTTGAACGTCTGTATTTTCATGGCTATATCTTAGTTTATATGACTTATCAATGTCATGAAGAATCTTTCCTCTATCTTCTGCTCTTTCAATATCATCCATATGTATAGGTTGACCACCACCACCGCTGCAACCGCCGGGACATGCCATAACTTCTACAAAATCATATTTATATTTTTCTTTTTCTATTGCTTTACATAAAGTTATTGCATTATTTAATCCACTTGCAACTGCAACTTTTATTTTTGCTCCATTTAAGTCATAAGATGATTCTATCCATTTTGCATCTTTATAATTTACAGTACTTGCATTATCAAGAACATTAAGGCTTGGATTTTTACCAACTAATTTAAAATATGCAGTTCTAAGTGCAGCTTCCATAACGCCGCCAGTTGCTCCGAATATAACTCCTGCTCCAGAATATTCACCCATAAGAGGATCATAATCTGCTTCATCTATTCTATGTGGATGTATTCTATAAGATTTAATAAGACGCACGAGTTCTCTTGTTGTAAGAACATGATCTACATCTTTATATCCTGTGCTCTTATTTGATTCTAAGTCTGCTTCATATTTTTTAGCAACACAAGGCATTATAGATATAACTTTAATCTTAGCTGGGTCTATGTTGTTCTTTTCTGCAAAATAAGATTTGATTATTGCACCAAACATTTGTTGTGGGCTTTTTGCTGTTGATAAATTATCTACCATATTAGGGAATTGATCTTGAAGCATCTTTACCCAACCTGGACAGCAAGATGTAAACATAGGATATTTTCCAAGTTTACCTTCTGAAAATCTTTTTATAAATTCAGTTCCTTCTTCCATTATAGTAAGGTCAGCTGCAAAACTTGTATCAAATACATAATCTGCCCCAAGCCTTTTTAATATACCTACAAGTCTTTTTTCTGTTGCAACATCTCTATCTATTCCAAATTCTTCATACCATGTATTTCTTATTGCCGGTGCAAATTGGAATACTGTTATGGTGTCTTTATCGTCTATTGCTCTTGCAACTTCTCTTATATCATCTCTTGCAGAAAGTGCGCCAACAGGACAATGTGTAATACACTGACCACACATTACGCAGGCAGATTCTTCTATTTTTACTTCATTTTTTACATCAACTGTTGCACGTCCCCCAGTAGATACAAGATCCCATACACCTAGTCCTTGAACTTTTTCACATACTTGTATACATCTAAGACATTTAATGCATTTTGATGCATCTCTTATAAGTGGGAAATTTTTATTCCATCTAAGAAGACTCTCTGGTGTAGGATCGGGAAGATATCTATCATTTTTTATATTGTAATCTTCGGCAAGTGCTTGAAGTTGGCAATTACCACTTCTAACACAATATGTACATTCAGACTTATGTTGTGAGAGTATGAAAGATAAATTTGTTCTAAGTGCACGACGAACTTTTTCAGTTTCAGTTTGAACTTCCATTCCTTCATATACTTTACTTTCACATGCAGGTATAAGTCTTTCTTCACCTTTTACTTCAACAGAACAAACTCTACATGCACCAATTTCATTTATAGCTTTAAGATAGCAGAGGTGTGGAATATGTACATGGGCTTTTCTTGCAGCATCAAGTATAGTAGAGCCATCTTCTATAGAAACAGGAATATCATTTATTTTTAAATTTACCATTCTATATTTCTCCCTTGTCTAAACACACCATAACCAAAATGATCACATCTAAGACATCTTGCACATTCTTGTTTTACTTCTTCTGCACTCATTCCATCTGTTACAAGATCAAAATTTCCTTGAACATTTTCTAGTTCTACATTACTTAAGTCTATTCTTCCACATCTGCCCATATTACTTAAACTTGGATTTGGAACTAAAGTATCACATTTTATATTATGATCAAATCCTAGGAATTCATCTATGTTGTCTGCTGCAACTTTGCCTGCTGCAACTGCTCTTATAACTGTAGCAGGGCCAGAAACTGCATCACCACCTGCAAATACATTTCCAGAACCTGGAATGAAAGAAGAATTTTCTGTTTCAAAAGTACTTCTTGAAGTTTTTATTCCTTCAAAAGGTTTTAGATCTATTGCTTGACCTATTGCTACTATAATATAGTCGCATTCTATTCTTTCTAACTCTTTAGTTGAGTCTTTTACTTCTGTTCTTCCACTCTCACCTATTACTCCAACCATTTGTGGCTTTATCCACAGTGCAACAGCTTCACCACTTCCATTTAGTTCTATATGATGAGGTGCTTTAAGAGTTAATATCTTGGCTCCTTCTTGTATAGATTCATGTATTTCTACAGGAAGTGCTGTCATATCAGCAACTCTTCTTCTATAAACACATTTTACAGATTTTGCACCAAGTCTTAGGCTGGTTCTTACTGCATCCATTGCAACATTACCGCCACCTATTACACATACTGTCTTTCCTTGTAAATCTATCTTATTTCCTTCACCAATTTCTCTAAGGAACTTGACCGCACTATTAACATTTGGTGCATCTTCACCTTCTATACCGAGCTTTTTATCATTATGTGCACCTATAGAAAGATAAACTGCATCATATTCTTTTTTTAAATTATCTATTGTTATTTCTTTTCCTATGTCAGAATTAAGTCTTACTTCTACACCAGCATCTAGTATGAAACTTATATCTTTATCAAGAACTTCTCTAGGAAGTCTATAACTTGGAATTCCATATCTAAGCATTCCTCCAAGTTTAGATCTTTTTTCATAAACTACAACTTTATGACCCATGAGTGTAAGGAAGTATGCACAAGTAAGACCACCAGGGCCTCCACCTATAACTGCAATCTTCTTTCCTGTTGGTTCATATTTTTTTGGAGCAATAGGTGAGCCTTCGTTGTCTACTGCATATCTTTTTATTCCACATATATTAATTGCATCATCTACAAGATGCCTTCTGCAATTGTTTTCACATGGGTGCTCACATACATAACCACAGACAGATGGGAAAGGATTATCTTTTCTAATTAAGTCAACTGCTTCTTTATACTTTCCATCAAGTACAAGTGCAACATATCCAGGAACATCTACATGTGCAGGACAAGCAGCTGTGCAAGGTATAGACTGTCTCTCACCTTCTGAACATTTGCCATTATTAATGTGCATAACATAATCATCATAGAAACCATCTATGCTCATGATTATTGTTCTTGCTGCTTCATAACCTATCGCACAATCAGATGTATCATACATAGCTTGCGCAGTTTTTTTAATAAGATCAATATTAGATAACTCGCCTTCGCCATTTAAGATTTTCTCAAGCATCAAAATCACTTGACCGATTCCTACTCTACAAGGAACACATTTGCCACAACTTTGAGTATGATAAAGTTTCAGAATACTCACAGTCATATCAATAGGGCAAATGCCACTAGGACTCGCTGCTATTCTTCTTGTAGCATTGCGATAAATACTACTAAGCGCCTTCTGTTCACGAGTCAGATTCTCAAGCTCTAACCTCTTTCTCACTCGCACCCTCCTTTATATTAAATTTTCAAGACCATTAAATTTATTTTTATTATACCATACAAAACAAGGTTAATTGCTATTAACTTAATTGATTAATTGTGTTTTTGAATTAATGATTATATAGTAAATTGGGAGATTACTTGCTTTTTGTTTTTGCCGGTCATTTCATAGCTGATGTCGATGAGGGACTTGATGCGAGAGGCTGGGAACTTGTTTATAAGGATTGTTACCCAGTGCTTTTTGTTCATGTGGTAGGCGGGAGCAAATCCTTTTACATTTTTTGTTGATGCTACAAGGTCTGGTGGTAGTTTCACATTCATCACATCTATGAGTCTATCACGACTGCAATCTTTAAATACTTGGCTATAATATATATTCATTATTATGCCAAACCACTTTCTGGTGTCTTTTCTTCTAAAAATTTCACCATCTTCAAAAAGCTTTTCAGCTTTCACATTATGTTTTTCTTTTATGTACTTTTCTATCTCTTTTACAGTCATTAGATAACTTCTACTTGGCAGCTCTTCATAGCTTCAAGGGCAGATGCGTGTTTTTCTTTTGTTACACCTGCGCAGCATGAGCTATCAACTATGATTTTTAATTCTGGGGCAAATGCTTTTGTTGTTATAACATTTGCAAGGACACAGATATCTGTGCATAGTCCTATAAATTCTGCACTTTCTATTTTACCTTTCTCAAATGCATTTTTTATATCATTTGCAAGATCTACACTTGCAAATGCATCCTTGTCATAAAAATCTTTAAAATAATTTATATTTTTATCTGATGGTTTGTTTTTTATACTTGTATCAACCTGAATTTCAAATCCAGGAGTTCCCTTTTTACAATGGATTACAGGAAGATTTTTTCCTTCTTGGTGATTCATATAATTATCATCATGTGCATCCCTTGTATAAACCACAACTCCGTCAAAATTTTTTATTTTATTATTTACATTATCAACTATAGCTACTGCTTCATCAGTACCAAGCGACCCATCTATAAAATCCTTTTGCATATCTACTACTACTAAAAGCTTCATAAATAATAATATATCAGTATCTAACTAAAATTATATCAAATATGAGAAAGTAAAACAAACTTTTAAATGCGGCCAGTTATTTTATATATGATTATGGCAAATGATTCCCTAAGACAGTTGCTTAGTAAATTTATAGGAAGTGAATATGCTGGCATACCATAAATATTTTTATAACCTTGCTTTTTTGCTATTTGCATAGATCTATATATGTGAAAGTTATTTGTAACTATTCCTATATTGTCATTTTCTATATTCATGTACTTGCTAGAGTATAAAAAGTTTTCATAAGTTGTTGATGCTTCTTCTTCTAATATGAGTCTATCTTCTTTAAGCCCCTTTTTTAAAATATAGTCACCCATAACCCTTGCTTCAGTATCATGTTCATTATTTCCCATACCGCCTGTGATTATACATTTAGTTTCTTCATTATTTTTTAAATATTCATATGCTCTATCAAGTCTATAAGCTGTTGCAAGAGCTGGGCCATCTTTTGTTACATGTGAGCCAAGAACCATAAGATAATCTAGTTTTTGTTCATCATTATTTTTAAACCCAAGCGCCACGCGTGATATGGCAAAAAAAAGTATTATAATAAAAACATAACTAAGAATTAAAAGAGCCTTTCTGATCTTTTTTGGAAGTTTTTCTATAATATTAAATTTATATAAAAAGTATATTGCAAAAAATCCTATAGCAGCTGCCATCCACACAGTAAAAAAATATTTAGTTACATTGGTAAATAGCATTATAATCCCATAAATAAATGAAAAAGCTGAAAGAGTTAAGAATAATTTTTTCATAAGCCTCCTTCATGAAAAAAATCACTTGTTATAAACAAGTGATTTTATTATGTTTATTTATTCTTCTTCTTGCCCATTCTACTCTTGATTTCGTTCTTCCTAGAATTTTCAAGTTTTAATTTCTGCACTCGCTTCATATCGTACCATAGAGAACCTGTTATAAGGATAGAGCTCCATGCACCAGCAATGATACCAACCATAAGTGGAAGTGCAAATGTCTTAATTGAGCTAACACCTATTATGTAAAGAACTATTACCATGATAAGTGTTGTAATTGTTGTATTGATAGAACGAGTAAATGTTTCAGTAATTGATCTATTAACTACTTCTGCAAGATCAGAAGTTCCATATTTATTCAAGTTTTCTCTTATTCTATCAAATATAATGATTGTGGCGTTGATAGAATAACCAACAAGAGTAAGCATACAAGCAATAAATGTTGAGTCTACAGTTTCACGTACTACACCATAGAAACCTATAGTAACAAGGCAATCGTGAACAAGTGCTGTAACAGCAGAACCTGCAAATCTTATATCTTTAAATCTTATCCAGATGTAGAGAAGCATAAGTATAGTTGCAAAAATTACTGCAGTAAGTGCATCACTCTTCATCTGATCACTTACAGCACCAGAAATATTTTCTGTAGTAATAAGTGTCTGATCTACTTCAAAGCCGCCTTCTGCTTCAGGTGATGCAAGCTTTTCATAAATTTGATCTCTTTCTTCTATAGTAAGTGTTCTAGTCTTGATAATAACTTCATTAGATCCAGAAACTTTCTGTGTCTGAGTGTCCCTTGATTTTGTAACATCTTCAAATATAGGAACTACTCTCCTATCTATATCATCAAGAGATAAATTTTCATTGAATGTAACTGTTGTAGATGAACCACCCTTAAAGTCAAGACCATAGTTGAATGGACCATCACCCTTTGCTGTATGCATACCTATAAATACAAGCCCTACTAATATAGTAATAATAGAAATTGAGTATGTAACTTTTCTAATATTAATGAATGGGAATATCTTATTATCTACTTTCTTACCGTAGAGTTTTTCACTTCTAAGACCAAGATCGTAGAAAGCGTTCATTATGAATCTTGTTACAAATAAAGATGTTACAAGAGATAGAACGATACCAAGAGCAAGTGTAGTTGCAAATCCTTTTACTGTTCCTGAACCCTTAAGGAAAAGAACAAGTGCAGCGATAAGTGTTGTAATATTACCATCTAAGATTGCAGAAAGTGCTTTATTATAACCTTCCTTAATTGCAACCTGAGTACTATGGCCATTACCAATTTCTTCCTTAATACGTGTGAATATAATTACATTGGCGTCAACTGCCATACCAATAGAAAGAAGTATACCTGCAATACCTGGAAGTGTAAGAGTCATCTCGAAACTTTGAACAAGGAAGAGCATAAGTCCAGTATACATTGCAAGAGCAAGGCTCGCTGCAAGTCCAGGAATTAAATAAACTATTAGCATAAAGAGTATAACAATTCCAAGTCCTATAACACCAGCTTTAAGTGATGTCTGTATTGCTTCTGTACCAAGTTTTGCACCTACTACGTTAGATCTTAATTCTTCAAGTTGAACAGGTAGTGCACCAATTCTTATTGTTGATGCAAGTCTATTGGCTTCTTCTAGAGAAGACATACCTGTAATTTGTGCTCTTCCATCTGTGATTTGTGCCTGAACTGTAGGAGCAGAAACTATATCACCATTAAATAATATGTAAATAACTCTATTTAAATTTCTAACTGTTGCATCTGAAAACTTTGATGCACCAGATTCATTAAATACTAATGAAACAACATAACCTGTCTGTCCATAAGAGTCTTGAACTATTCCACCCTCAGCACTAGATATATCATCACCTGTTACAACAACTTGGCTTGGTTCATAAGATGGCTTAGCTGTGTAATCATATTGAACAATTTCTTGAAGTGGAAAACTATTTTCTGGATCATCTGACTCTCCAGAATAGTAAACTCCGTCGTCACCAAGATGATGTGAACCTGTCCATAATGTTCCTACAGGAAGCTCTTCATTCTTTTCAAATGCTTCAAAGTCTTCTGCACTTACACCGTTTCTTAAAATTTCTCTTTTAACATTAGTCGCTACAGATATAGTTGATACTCTATCTCTTAATATATAAGATCTTGTTGCAACTGGGAATGAAAGTTCACCTTCTACAAAGTTAAGGCTACCTGGTTCACCAAGATCAGTTAAGATTTTAGTAGCATCAGATACACCAGGTATATCGATATTAATTCTATCATTTCCTTCTTGGTAAACTTCTGCTTCTGTAGAATAATCTTGTGACTTAAGTTGAAGTTTATATATAGTATCGCTCATCTGCTCTTGGTTTGGGTTATCACTTACTGCCTTATAAGTAATTGAAACACCTCCTGCAAGATCAAGTCCAAGCTTGATTCCTGGAGCAGCTTCTCTTCCAATATAAAGAGCACCTGCTACAAGCAAAAGAGCTACAACTAATCTAAAAAAACCTCTGGCTACATGTTTCATGTTAATTCTCCTAAAAGATAATCAAATAACCTTAATATTTTAACAAAACACTTAAGATATATCAAGTATTAAAATAAAACTACCTTGGCAAATATATATTATAATAGATAGACTTAGATTATTTCCAAACCTTCCATGGAGCTCTTCCCTCATCCCAAAGCTCACATAGGTACTTCATCTCTCTTTGAGTATCCATACATTGCCAGAAGCCTGTATGGTTATATGCTGCTACTTGCTTTTCGCTTACAAGTTTATTTATAGGTTCCTTTTCAAAACTTGTATCATCACCATCTATATAATCAAGCACTTTCTTATTGCATATCATGAAACCACCATTGATTAGTGCTTCATCATCCTTTTGCTTTTCTCTGAATGAATCAATAATTCCATCTGCATTAACATTGAGCACGCCTTTTTGATTAGAAATACTTACAGTTGTAATTGTAAGTAACTTCTTATGATCGTTGTGAAAACTTACTAATTTATTCAAATCAACATTGGCAACACCATCACCATATGTAAGCATAAATGTATCGCCATCAATATAATCTTTTATTCTCTTAAGTCTTCCACCTGTCATTGTTTCAAGTCCTGTATCAACAAGTGTAACTTTCCAATCTTCTGTGGTTTTATTATGTATGTCCATATTTCCAGTCTGAGTATTAATTGTAAAGTCAGATGTGTGAAGAAGATAGTCAACAAAAAATTCCTTAACCATATATTGCTTATAACCAAGACAAATTATAAATTCATTATAACCAAATGAACTATAGTATTTCATTATATGCCACAAAATTGGCATACCACCAATTTCTATCATTGGCTTTGGTTTAAGATGTGATTCTTCACTTATTCTTGTTCCAAGTCCGCCTGCTAAAATTACTACCTTCATACTAACTCCAACTTAATTACTTTCTTCTATTATATCATATAAATTTTTAGTATATAAATCTTTATACACATTGAGCTTATTTTCTCTAAGTATATCAAATGCATTTCTTATATATTCGGCGCCCTTCCTATACTCAAATATCTTGACTAAGTCTTCATCAGTATAATTATCTATATCTAGAGCAGCTTCATACATTTTTACATAATTTTCTTTTCTGTATTTTGATTTTATAAGCTCATATCTCATGCCTACTATATTGAGGAAAAGTATTATGGCGATCACGATAGATATAAAAATCTTTCTAAGATTAGTACTTATCTTAATATCGTCATTGGTAATAACAAAATATTCATAAAAGCTAAGTACAAAGCCAAGGACACCTATCATATACTGAAGATAATATCTGCTTGATGCACCATAGTCAGGATTTAGGAAAATATATCTTGATAAAAATACTATGCCAACATTACCTAGCGACCATATCATAAAGAGTATAGGAAGCAAAGTCTTTTTATATATTTTAAATCTGATATTAAGATAAAAACTATATATGTAAAGTAGTATAACAAAAGCTCCTATCATATAAATAATTTTCTTATTGAGAAACTCGGAAATATTGATAAGAGCAAATGATTCTATTCCAAATAAAAAGCTCGCAAATGATTTTAAAATAAATTTAACTGTAAACGCAGAAGGTAGTATAGAAAAAAAAGAAACACTCTTGGCACCTGAGTATTCATATACTGCAAAATGGTTAGATATAACATATAACATAAAGCATACAAAAGGCATTATTGCTATATATATTAAAGTCTTATCAACTAACCAGTTTGCAAGAACTAATTTTGATTGTTTCTTCTCATCACTAACTGCAGACTTTACACCATCTATATGTTTCATAGTTGCAAAAAACTTTATAGCAAGCAAGAATAATATTACGCACACAAATGGAATCATCCCATAAGGTCCTGCAAAAAGAAGACTGCTTATTGTATATGCAAGCGTAAACTTAAAGATATTACTCTTAAGTGATGACTTCTTAGATAATTCAAAATCATCCATGCAAAATATTTTATATATCTCATCTAATTTTATGAATGAATATATATATAATGCAATTGCTATAAAATGTGCATAGCCTGAACCATTGAGCATCATCTCCCAATTAGATAATGAGAAAACTATTACTGATACAACAAGCAAGAAGAATAATTTTAATGGCAAATCATCCTTATCACCTTGTTTTGTTTTGAACATATATATGCAAGTGAAAACATTAATTAAGAATAATCCATAGACTCCAAGTGTCCTATCAAATGTTATAGAATAAGAAAACAAATTGACATTGATAAACCTAGAAAGAAAAGTAATCGGTATACATGTCAAAATATCTGCCCTAAGTAAGTTTTTTACATCTGATACATTAGGTAAATAAGAATTAATTAATCTTATATAATCTGAGTAAGCAACATCAACTGTTGATAAATTTATATAAAATAAAATAAATATACTAAATAAAAGACTTACAAGGAAAACTATTATATTTTTATTATTTACTTGCAAAGTTCCTCTACTATACTATTGACTAACTTGCCGTCAGCCTTACCCTTAACAAGTGGCATAAGAATTTTCATAATCTGTCCCTTGTTCTTGTCTGGAAGGACACTTGCACATTCTTTCTGAATTATTGCTTTTATTTCATCTTCTGAAAGAAGTTTTGGTGCATACTTTTTTATTACATTAAGTCTGGCATTATATTCTTCTATTAAATCTGTTCTATCTGCTGGGCAAGAAGCAATCTGCTCTTCTACTGATTTAATTTCTTTCAAAACTACTTTGTTAATTAGATCTTCACCTATATCATTTCTATGTCCTTCATCTATAGCAACTTTCTTAATAGCATCTATCAATGAAGATACTCCATCCTTAGTAGTTTTATCCTTATTCTTCATTGCTGTTATCATATCGTTACGTAATTGTTCTATTGTCATAATTCACCTCTTATTATATTTCTGATTTTAGGTCATCTAATAATGATTTCTTCTTATCTATCCATGTATTATTCCGTATTGAATCTCTAATTTCCTCAACTAATTTATTATAATAGCACAAATTATGTATAGTAGCAAGGCGCATACCAAGTATCTCACCCGATTTAAGTAAGTGTCTTATATATGCACGTGAATAATTTTTACATGCTTCGCACTCGCATGTTTCATCAATAGGTCTTAAATCTTTTTCATATTTTTCATTGAGCAAATTTAATTTGCCAAATCTTGTATACACATGACCATGTCTTCCATTTCTACTTGGATACACGCAATCAAAAAAATCTACTCCTCTATCTACTGCTTCTATAATGTTTTCTGGAGTTCCTACTCCCATAAGATATGTAGGTTTATCCTTAGGAAGATGAGGAATTGTCACATCAAGTATGTGATACATTTCATCATGCGATTCACCAACTGCAAGACCTCCTAGTGCATAACCATCTAAATCAAGTTTAGAAATTTCCCTAGCATGTTCTATTCTTATGTTATCTATAATTCCGCCTTGATTTATCCCAAATAATAATTGTTTTTTATTAATTGTATTATCTTGAAGATTAAGTCTTTCTATTTCATTCTTAGATCTAACAAGCCACCTATATGTCCTTTCTACTGACGGCCTTATATAATCTTCCTTTTCTAGAGCAGGTGGACATTCATCAAATGCCATTGCAATTGTTGATCCAAGATTAGACTGTATTCTCATACTTTCTTCTGGACCCATAAAAATATTAGTTCCATCTATATGGCTCTTAAAATGTACACCTTCTTCGCTAATTTTTCTTCCTGTCCCTACTAAGGAAAATACTTGGAAGCCTCCAGAGTCTGTAAGTATAGGTTTATTCCAATTAGTAAATTTGTGTAATCCACCAAGTTCTTTTATAAGTTCATCTCCTGGACGATTTGGAATTTTATCTAAATTTTCTTCTATTCCTTTTACATCTCTTCCTTCTGCCTTTGCTTCCTGAATTAGTTTTTGTAGATTTTTCTTATTTCTTGATTCATTATTTTGATAATTGTTAACATGGAGATGGTATGTATTGCATAATAAAACTTGAGTCTTAATTTTCTCAAGATCTACAGTAGATACACCGCCCTTAATTGCAGCTACAGTTCCCACGTTCATAAAACATGGAGTTTCTATATTTCCATGAATCGTTTCAACTGATGCCGATTTTGCCTTTCCTACAGTTGATATTAAATTATATTTTATATTATTACTCATATATTTTATAAATTATTTATTCTATTATTATTTCTTCAAGACATAGGCCGCAAGCTGGTGCTGTAGGGCCAGCATCTTTTCTATCTCTTCTATCAAGTATTTCTTTTATTTTTTCTACTTCCCACATATTCATTCCTACTCTTAAGAGACTGCCCACCATAATTCTTATCTGATGATATAAAAATCCATTGCCACAAAATTTAAATGTTATTATATTATTGTTATCTTTGGTAATATCTATGCTATATATAGTTCTAATTGTTGTATGTTTTGGATTTTCATCTTCTATATTATCTTCTGCCTTCTGCTTACTTATCTGAATAATATTGCTTTTTGGATTGATAAATCCTGCAAAATCATGTTCACCTACCAAAAATTCGGCAGCCTTTTTCATCTTATCTAAGTCAATCTCATGATATACAAAATATGTATATAACCTATACAATGGATCTTGAACTTTTTGGTTTAAAACTTTATATGTATATATTTTTTTAGTATTACATCTTCTTGGATGGAAATCTAAGCTAACTTCCTTACTTTCTAATATCCTTATATCTTCTGGAAGTATCGCATTTAATGCTTTATAAAAAACATTAGGATCTATACTAGAATTAGTATCAAATACAGCAATATTAGATCTTGCATGAACTCCTGAGTCTGTCCTACTTGTCCCTATGATTTTTATATCCTCTCCAGTTATTTCCTTAAGGTGATTATTAATAACATCTTCTATGCATGTGCCTATACCACCAGATTGCCAACCATTATAACAGGTCCCATCATATGAAATTTTAATCATCACTCTTTTCATTAATCTATTTTGTAACCCATATAAAAATTATATAGAGCAGTAAAATAAGCTTCTACATTGAAATTGTTCAATATATTTCTATCTTGACTTATATCATCTAGGATCCTTTTATTAATCCACTCTCCATAATGAGCTGGATCTTTATAATTTTGTAAATTACATGCTGTATTAATATCAAGTGAAAATCCATAAATTTTAACATTAGGCTCATTAACTAGCATCTCATATGCAAGCCTTTCACAATCAAAAAATCTTTTCAGAGAATATGTCTCTCTCATACTCAAGTAATAAACTGAAGAATATGGAACAAAATAAAGTAGAAACTGTGTATCTCTATGTTCCCTAACTATTCTAAGTATATTATTTTCTATATTCTTCTTAATTCTTTCTACTTCATAATCAAAAAGATCAATCTGAGTAGGAACAGTATTTAATTTTTCTGGATCATATTCAAATTTCCCGTATTCTGCATCATTACTCCAGTTAGCATACTCGTCAAAAGTAGTTGGTTTAATTTTATTTTTGGTAAGAGATCTGTTGCGTAATGTCTTTCCTATAAATGTATCAAAATTAAATAAATAATATACATCATCTAATATATTCTTATTAGTTAAGTAGGCATTATCTATTGCATTAGGATTTTCCTCAGTCTTCACATCAAGTAAGAAAAATGTATCTAAACTCCTTAAGACATATTTTATATTTTTATGTGTCTCAAATCCTGCATCAAGAATCTTAGCAACCTCTTTCATATATCCACCTGATAATGGAAGTTTTACACTTTTAGCATTAAATAATTTATCAAACTGAGACGTGCTAAAATTTTCATTAACTGATGAACCACAAATTATAGAATCATAATCAAAATGTCTTGCAATTCCTGTAGATACATACCTTTCATCATTAACATCTAGCGCATAACTCTGGCCCTCAAATGGTGCATGATAATGAAACATAGGATCATAATATATTGTGAACGCAGCAAAAAATGATAATCCAAGGATCACTAATAGAATCGTTATTAAATTGCATAATCTATATCCTAGTTTCATAATTAAAAATTAAAATATAAAAATATACTAAGTCCTGACATCTTCATAATGCAGTATACTAACAAGCCCGCAGTAATTACACTTCTTAAAATTGATGCTCGTGGCTTTTCATCATTCATATTATTAAAGAAGAAAGTAATTATTAATGTAAGGAAAGTAAATATATACATATACCACTGTGGGTTATCCATAATAAAATTATATATAACAGGAATTTTTCTAAGTATATAATCTGTCTCGCTTCTATTTAGTGCCTTCAAAAATTCTATATTGGCAGGATTAAAATTAAATTGCCCTGCAAATATATTTTTAATCATTAAAAAGCCGTCTGATACTGTATCTGCCCTGAATATACAAAATGCTATGCATACAAATGCGAATGTAAATATTAATGATGGTAAGCTTAGTAATGTAAACTTAAATTCTTTCTTCTTTCCTACTATTATTCTTGTAATTACATTTAAAATTCCGTGCATTATTCCCCATAATACAAAAGTCCAATTAGCACCGTGCCATAACCCTGATACAGCAAAAACTATCATTATATTTAGATAGGTCCTTATAATTCCAGATCTACTTCCGCCAAGTGGTATATAAATATAAGTTTTAAGAAATCTTGTAAGAGATATATGCCACCTATTCCAGAAGTCCAAAATATTAACTGCTTTATATGGCGAATTAAAATTAGGAATTATATCTATATTAAGCATCTTTGCAAGGCCATGCGCCATATCAGAATAACCTGAAAAGTCAAAATAAATTTGTAATGTATATAATAAAATCGCAAATGCACTTTCTAAACTAGTTAAACTTGCAATATTCTTAAAAGCAAAATCAACACTGGAACCTATAGTATCTGCAATTACCATTTTCTTAAAAAGTCCTATGGCAAAAACGTATAATCCAAGGTTGAAATTTTCACTACTGAATTTTTTCTTACTTTCATCTCTGAACTGGGGTATTAATTCACTGTGAAGAACTATAGGTCCTGCAACAAGCTGAGGAAAGAAAGAAACAAATAATGCATATTCTATAAAATTATAATTTTTTATATCATCATTATCACTTGCATAAGAATCTGCTATGAAAGATATTTGTTGGAAGGTAAAAAACGATATTCCAAGTGGCAAAATCAGGTGTTTTAGATTAAAATTAGTTTTGATTAATGCATTTATATTAGTTATAAAAAAGTCGTAATACTTATAATAAAATATTATTGCTATATTTATTAAGATAGCAAGTATAGTAAAAAACTTAGATAAATTATTATTTTCTTTCTTATAATAGATAATTGCCCTAGAAAATATGTAATTTATTACTATGCTACCTATGATAATAAATAAATATTTTATATTAAAATATCCATAAAACCAAAGCGACATTGAAAGTAGAAATATATTAGATGCTGTGTGATTTATCTTATTACTATTGCGCCATGCAATAAGTGATTCTAATTTGTTAATTAAAAAATATCCAACAAGGCAGAGTGGAAAAAATAACAATATAAAAATGTATGAATTAAATAACATTTATATCTAAATCAGTCTAACTATATTATTATACCACATCATTTTTGAAAGTTTCTTCTTGCCAAGCTTTCCAATCAAATATTTGTTCTATAGATTCTATTGCAACTTCGCATATTTTTTCATCTGGTTCATATGTTGTAAGATTTTGCATCCAGAGTCCTGGCTGTATCAAAATATTAACTAGAAAATTGTCACATTTGCCAAGAAGCATAAGGAGTTCATAAGAAAGACCAGCTATAAGAGGAATTATTAGAAGTCTCATAAGCATTCTATTAACTATACCTGTATGTGGAATTAAAGAAAATATAATTATAGAAACAAGCATAATATAAACAAGAAAACTAGTTCCGCATCTTTTATGTTCCTTAGATGATTTCATAACATTTTCTACAGTAAGTGGAAGTCCATGTTCTATGCAATTGAGGCACTTATGTTCTGCCCCATGATATCTAAAAGTTCTCTTGATATCATCCATCATAGAAATTACCTTAATATAACATATGAATATTATGATTCTAAGCAAGCCTTCAAATATAGAAATTATTAAATTATTGTCAGTAACCATCTTAAGCAAGAGAGATAGTCCCGCAGGGAGACATACGAAGAAAACTATTGAAACTACAAAACTTAAAACTACAATAATTGGATAAAAAATTTTTTCTAAGATTGAAGTTCCTTCTTTAGTATCTTTATTTTTATTATCTGCGCTTTCAAAAACTTCTTCATCCTTTGCCATGAAGTCAGCAGAAATCTCTAGGGCCTTCATCCCTATCATCATAGAACTTCCAAAACTTACAAGACCTCTTACAAGTGGAATCTTAGCAATTATTTTATTTATAGGTTTTACATCTATGAAAGTATTAGTTATAGAACCATCTTTTCTTCTAACAGACACGCATGTTTTTTCTTTATTCCTCATCATGATGCCTTCTATCAATGCCTGCCCGCCTACTTCACAGTAATGTTGCTTCATATATTCCTCTTAATAAACAATTAGATAAGCACATTACATGCTTATCTAATTAAAGTACAATTATTAAATTTCCCTATCAATAAATTATTTCTTAGAAGAAGCTTTTTCAAGTTTCTTGTTGAACTTATCGATTCTACCCTTAGCAGATGCTGCCTTCTGTGCACCTGTGTAGAATGGATGACATTTTGAACAAATTTCTACGTGGATTGATTTCTTAGTAGAACCTGTTGTAAATGTGTTCCCGCAGTTACAAGTAACTGTTGCTTGATTGTACTCTGGATGGATATTTTCCTTAGCCATAATTTTCTCCTTTACTTGGTAATTTCCAACTACCAAGATTAAAATTATTTATTATTCCTCGTCGCCCTCGTCGTCATAATCGTCATCTACATCTTCCTTAACGCCTTCTAGCTCTTCATCATCCTTTATGTCGTCGTATACTGATGTATCATCTGTTGTTGTCATTCCAAATTCCCAACTTTCTGCTACTTCTGTATCTTCAACCTCGTCTTCTTCAGTTGTTAACTTGAATTTTGTTAACTCTTCCATACCTGTTCCTGATGGAATAAGCTTTCCGATGATAACATTTTCTTTATGACCTACAAGGTAATCAATTTTACCTTTTATTGAGGCATCAGTCAATACCTTTGTTGTTTCCTGGAATGATGCTGCAGAAAGGAAGCTATCTGTTTCAAGAGAAGCCTTAGTAATACCGAGTAATACTTGATTTCCCTTAGCTAACTTCTTACCTTCTGCCTTAAGCTTTTCATTAATTTCGTTAAATTGTGCCATCTCAACAGACATACCTTCTAATAATTCTGAGTCACCGCCATCTGTAATTATAACTTTACGAAGCATCTGACGAACTATCATTTCAATATGCTTATCGTTGATATCAACACCTTGAAGTCTATAAACTCTCTGAACTTCACGAAGGAGATAATCTTGAACAGCTCTAATTCCCTTAATTTCGAGAATATCGTGTGGATCGATTGAACCTTCTGTAAGTGCATCACCTGCTACAACTTCATCGCCTGACTTAACTTTAATTCTTGATCCGTAAGGAATAAGATAACTCTTCTGAACTTCATTACCCTTTTCATCCTTACCTGTTACTATAACTTCTCTCTTCTTAGGATTTGTTCCGTTACTTACTACACCTGAATTAGATGTAACAATTGCTCTTCCTTTTGGTTTACGAGCTTCAAATAATTCTTCTACACGAGGAAGACCTTGTGTAATATCTCCACCGGCAACACCACCTGTATGGAATGTTCTCATTGTAAGCTGTGTACCAGGTTCACCGATTGACTGAGCTGCCATAATACCAACTGACTCACCAATTCCTATTGCATCACCTGTTGCAAGTGAAGCACCATAACACTTACTGCATATTCCGTGCTTAGACTTACATGTAAGAACAGTTCTTATCTTAACACTGTCACGACCTTCCTTCTCAAGTGCTGCAATAATCTTCTTGGCAAGTGGCTTTGTTACTAAAGTATTAACTTCTGCAATTACTTCTTTAGTATCTTTATCCTTAATTGTTTCTGCAATTGTTCTTCCTGTGATTCTTTCTTCAAGACTTTCTATTGTTTCACCTGCATCAATGAATGCTTTGATTTCCATATATGGAATATCCTTTCCATCTGCGCAGCAATCATCTTCATGAACAATTAAATCTTGTGATACGTCTACAAGTCTTCTTGTTAAGTATCCTGAGTCAGCTGTTCTAAGAGCTGTATCTGAAAGACCCTTTCTTGCACCATGGGCAGATATGAAATATTCAAGAACGTCAAGACCTTCACGGAAGTTAGACTTAATAGGAAGTTCGATTGTGTGACCTGTTGTATCTGCCATAAGTCCACGCATACCTGCAAGCTGCTTAATCTGCTTGTTGCTACCACGGGCACCTGAGTCAGCCATCATATAAATATTGTTGTACTTATCAAGGCCCTTAAGAAGATCTTCTTCTATCTTCTTATCTGCTTCGTTCCATGCACTAATTACTTCTTTATATCTTTCATCATCTGTAATCTGTCCTCTTCTAAAGTTCTTAGTAATTTCTGCGATAGAATCTTCTGCATCCTTGATGTGTTGTTCCTTAGTTGCAGGAACAACCATGTCATCAATTGAAACTGTCATTGCTGCTTTTGTAGAATACTTATAACCAATTCTCTTTATATCATCAAGTACAGTTGCAATTTTTGTTGGTCCATGAATGACCATAATTCTTTCAAGTATTTCTTTCAAATCTTGTTTCTTTACGAATGTATTAATCTCTGGTATATATTGATTCTTAGGATTTGTTCTATCAATGAATCCTAAATCTTGTGGAATTATTTCATTGAATAAAAGTCTACCAACTGTTGTTTCAACTATGCCATATTCTGCATCTGCCATCTTAACTCTTATTGGAGAGTGAAGAGAGATGTATTTGTTCTCGTATGCAAGAATTGCTTCTGATACTGAGGCAAATGCTTTCTTTTGTTCAACTCCTTCTGGACGTTCTTGTGTCAAGTAATAAATTCCAAGAACCATGTCTTGTGATGGAACAGCAACAACGCCACCATCTGATGGTTTAAGGAGGTTATTAGTTGAAAGCATAAGGAATCTACATTCTGCTCTTGCTTCTTCAGAAAGAGGAACGTGAACAGCCATCTGGTCTCCATCGAAGTCTGCGTTGAATGCTGTACAAACAAGTGGATGAAGTTTTATAGCTTTACCTTCAACAAGAATAGGTTCAAATGCTTGAATACCAAGTCTGTGAAGTGTTGGAGCACGGTTAAGCATAACTGGGTGCTCTTTGATAACCTCATCAAGTACATCCCATACTACATCTTCTTGATGTTCAACCATTCTCTTGGCTGTAATTATATTGGCTGCATAAGGAAGACCATCTTTTCTTGCACGAAGAAGACGGTTCATAACGAATGGCTTGAACAATTCAATAGCCATTTCCTTAGGTAGTCCGCATTGATAAATTTTAAGTTCTGGTCCTACGACGATAACGCTTCTTCCTGAGAAGTCAACTCTCTTACCAAGTAAGTTCTGTCTGAAACGACCAGTCTTTCCTTTAAGAATTTCTGAAAGTGATTTAAGTGCTCTTCCGCCTGCACCTGTTACAGGTTTACCACGACGACCATTATCTATTAAAGAGTCAACTGCTTCTTGAAGCATTCTCTTTTCATTCTTTAGGATAATTTCTGGAGCACCTGTCTCTATAAGTTTTTTAAGACGGTTATTTCTATTTATAATTCTTCTATATAAATCATTTAAGTCACTTGTTGCAAATCTGCCACCATCAAGTTGAACCATAGGTCTAAGATCTGGAGGTATAACTGGGAGTACTGTAAATACCATCCATTCTGGTTTATTGCCACTGTTGATGAATGCATCAATAACTTCTATTCTCTTGATGATTTTAGTTTTCTTCTGGCCAGATGCTGTTTGTAATTCTGCACGTAAACTTTCTGATTCTGCTTTAAGATCTACTCTAGATAGAGCTTCTCTAACAGCTTCAGCACCCATTCCAACTCTGAAAGAATCTTCTCCATATTCTTCCTTAGCTTGTCTATATTCTCTCTCAGAAAGAACATCCTTATAATTAAGTTTTGTTGTTCCTGGATCAAGTACAAGATAAGAAACATAGTAGATTACTTTCTCAAGATTCTTCTGTGTTATGTCAAGAACAAGACCCATTCTACTTGGAATGCCCTTGAAATACCATATATGAGAACATGGCGATTCAAGTGTGATATGTCCTATACGTGATCTTCTAACTGCTGCACGAGTAACTTCAACACCACACTTATCGCAAATAACGCCCTTATAACGTATCTTCTTATACTTACCACAGTGACATTCCCAGTCCTTTGTTGGTCCAAAAATTCTCTCGCAGAATAAACCATCTCTTTCTGGTTTAAGAGTTCTGTGGTTTATTGTCTCTGGTTTTTTAACTTCACCATGGCTTGCTTCAAGAATTTTTTCTGGGCTACAAAGTCCTACTCTAATTGCGTCGAACTGCAGCGGTTTATATGTTTCTAATGTATTTGCCATAATACTCCCTCAAAAATTTTATTGTTTATAAGAATTTAAGTTAACTCGTCGTCGTCTCTTTCTTCTTTAGTGTCCTTAAAATCCTCATCTAAATCGTCGTCATCATCATTTACGTCTTCAAATCCTTCCTTACCTATAGCCTGTTCTGTAAATCCAGCATCACGGAATTCTTTCTTAGAAGATGAATATGCATTGCCACCTTCTATTACTTTACGAAGTTCTTCTCTTGGGTCATAGAGGTTTTCTGTCATTGGAACTTCATTTCCTTCCTTATCATGAACTGTTACATCAAGTCCGAGTGCTTGTAATTCCTTAAGTAATACTTTGAATGATTCTGGAATTGTTGGCTTTGGAATATTTTGTCCCTTGATAATTGCTTCGTAAGTCTTAACACGTCCTTGTAAGTCATCAGCCTTACTTGTAATAATTTCTTGGAGTGTATAAGCTGCGCCATATGCTTCAAGTGCCCAAACTTCCATTTCTCCGAAACGTTGTCCACCGAACTGTGCCTTACCACCAAGAGGCTGTTGTGTAATAAGTGAGTATGGACCTGTACTACGAGCGTGAATCTTATCATCTACCAAGTGGTGTAGTTTTAAGTAATGCATGTGACCTACTGTAACCTTAGAGTCAAATTTTTCACCAGTTCTTCCATCTCTAAGTTCTACTTTACCATCACTTGTGATAGGAACTCCTGCCCAAACTTTTTTATTATCTTGATGCTTCTTTAAGTAATCTATAAATTCTGGATCACATGATGATTTATATTTCTTCTCAAATTCATCCCAAGATGTATTTACATAATCATTGGCCATAAGAAGTGCATCTTGGATATCTGTTTCGTTAGCACCTTCAAATGATGGAGTTGTAACATCTATACCAAGAGCTCTTGCTGCAAGCGAAAGGTGAGTTTCAAGAATCTGTCCTATGTTCATACGCGAAGGAACACCAAGTGGGTTAAGTAAGATATCAAGTGGACGACCATTTGAAAGATATGGCATGTCTTCTACTGGAAGTACTCTTGATACAACACCTTTGTTACCGTGACGACCAGCCATCTTATCACCAACAGATATTTTTCTCTTCTGAGCAACATAGACACGTACTTTTGTTCTAACACCTACTGGGAAATCTTTGTCTTCTGATGACTTATTGAATATCTTAGTATCAACAACTGTTCCATAAGCACCGTGAGGAAGTCTGAGTGATGTATCACGAACACTTCTTGACTTCTCACTAAAGATTGCACGAAGAAGTCTTTCTTCTGCACCTATTTCAGTTTCACCCTTTGGAGTAATTTTTCCTACTAATATATCTCCTGCTCTAACTTCAGCACCAATTCTAATAACACCTTCGCTAGTAAGATCTTTTCTTGCTTCCTCACCAACACCTGGTATATCATTAGAAATTTCTTCTGGTCCAAGTTTAGTTTCTCTTGCTTCTGTTTCGTATTTTTCTATATGTATAGATGTATAAACATCTTCTGCAACAAGTCTTTCACTAATAAGAACAGCATCTTCGTAGTTATAACCTTCCCATGTCATGAATCCTATAAGAGGGTTCTTACCAAGTGCAAGTTCTCCATTCTTAGTACATGGTCCATCAGCTATGCAATCGCCTTTCTTAACCTTGTCGCCTATATTTACTGTAGGAATTTGATTATATGAGTTAGATTGGTTACTTCTTTCAAATTTAGAAAGCATATATGTCTTTTCCTCGCCGTCCTTACCTCTAACCTTAATCATCTTGCTATCTATATATGAAACTTCGCCATTTTCCTCAGCAATTACACAAACACCTGAGTCCTGTGCAGCTGCTTCTTCCATACTTGTTCCTACTACTGGCTCTTCTGTTGTCATAAGTGGAACTGCCTGACGTTGCATGTTAGAACCCATCAGGGCACGGTTTGCGTCATCATTAGGAAGGAAAGGTATTAGATTAGTAGCAACTGAGAAAACCTGCTTTGGAGATACGTCCATATAGTCAATTATATCGGCATTAAATGTAGCAGTTTCTTTACGGAAACGACCAGAAACTTGCTCATTAATGAAATGTCCCTTATCATCAAGTGGTTCTGAAGCTTGTGCTACATAGAAATCATCTTCTCTATCTGCTGTCATATAAACTATTTCATCTGTAACAACTGACTTTCCACCCTTATGTTCAACAACTCTATAAGGTGTTTCGATAAATCCATATTTATTAATTCTTGCAAATGAAGCAAGAGATGCAATAAGACCGATGTTTGGACCTTCTGGAGTTTCAATTGGGCAAATTCTTCCATACTGAGTATAGTGAACGTCACGTACTTCAAATCCTGCTCTATCTCTTGAAATACCACCAGGACCAAGTGCAGAAAGTCTTCTCTTGTGTGTAAGTTCTGAAAGTGGATTGTTCTGATCCATGAATTGTGAAAGTTGTGATGAACCAAAGAATTCTCTAAGTGCAGCTGTAACTGGCTTTATGTTAATTAATGACTGAACAGTTACATCTTGAATATCTTGAGCCATCATTCTATCCTTGGCAATTCTTTCTAGTCTTGAAAGACCAATTCTAAATTGATTTTGTAAAAGTTCACCGCAGCATCTAATTCTTCTGTTACCAAGATGGTCTATGTCATCAATTGTTCCTATACCATCTTCTATATGTATACAATATTCTACAGATGCAATTATGTCATCCTTAGTAATATGTTTTGGAGCAAGTTCATGAACTTTATCTCTTATAACATCTTTTAATTTTTCCTTAGATCCCTTTCCATATTCATCAAGAATTTCCTTGAGTGCTGGGTAGTAAACATATTCTGCAAGACCAAGTTCTTCAAGTTCTTCATCCTTCATGTTTACATACTTTCTTATATCTACAGCAAGATTAGAAAGAACTTTTACTTTCTTGTCATTCTTGGCATATACATAAACATATGGAATACCTTCATCTTGAATCTTAGTTCCAAGTTCTCTTGTAAGTTTAGTATCCTTCTTTACTATTACTTCACCAGTTTCTGTATTAACTGCATTCTCTGCAAGAGTTAATCCTTCCAATCTGTGACTGAAGTGTAATTTCTTATTAAATTTATAACGACCAACTTTAGCAAGATCATATCTCTTAGAATCATAGAGAGTATTATTAAGAAGGTTTTGTGCTTGACTTGTTGCAAGGCTCTCTCCTGGTCTTATCTTTCTATAAAGTTCTATGATGGCTTCACTATTATTAGTTGTTGTATCTTTAGAAAGTGTTGCATCAATTTTTGGTTCACCCTCACCAAATAAATTTATAATATCTTGATTAGTTTCTACTCCAAGAGAACGAAGGAGAACTGTTACAGGAACTTTTCTTGTTCTGTCAACACGAACCCACATTACATCATTAGAGTCAGTTTCATATTCTATCCATGCACCTCTGTTAGGAATCAAAGTCGCAAGGTATAATTCCTTACCATACTTATCATATGTTAGATCGTAATATATACTTGGACTACGAACAAGTTGTGATACGATAACTCTTTCTGCACCGTTTACAATAAATGAAGCAGTATCTGTCATCTTAGGAATGTCGCCCATGAAAATATTAGCTTCTTGAATCTCACCCTTCTTCTCAGAATTGATTAATCTGATTTTAGCAGAAAGCGGAGCAGAGAATGTTACATCTCTCTCCTTACATTCTTTCAAACTATAATTAGTTTCATCTTCAAGAAATTCATGAGATATATATTCCAATCTCAATGCACCTGTCTGATCTTTAATAGGAAAAATATCATTGAATGCTTCTTTAAGACCTTCATTCAAAAACCAATTGAAAGAATCTTTTTGAATTTTTATAAGATTGTCTACTCTTCTTAATTCTTCTTTGGTTCCGAAAGTCATCCTAATGTTGTTTCCAGATTTCACTGGGTGCATCTTACATTTGTTCATAAAATTTTTTCCTTATAAAATTTTTATTCTGTTATTAAGAGCGTAAAAAACTGAAAGTCGCAAAATAAAAGCGACAAAAAAATCTGCAACTTTATTTACAAAAGTCGCAAAAAACACCACTATTTACTTAAACGTCTTCAAAAAAACTCATAAAAAGTGCGTTCTACAATTATAATATATTTTCGAATTTTGTGTCAATAAAAGTATAAGTATTTTTAGGGGCAAATACTCCTTAGTTTACAATATATAGTATAAGGGGGTGCGATATTTAGTAAATGGACCTTATCTAGCAGATTTTAATGAAAAAAGGGCCACTAGATGTGAATGATTAACATAATTTTGTTTACATCTTACTTGCAGTAGAACTTACAACTGACTTAGCAATAACTGCACTAGATGCAAATGCAAAACTTAAATTATATCCGCCGCATAAGCCATCTATGTCTATGCACTCACCTGCAAAAAATAAATTTTTATATTTTTTACTTTCTAAAGTTTTATTATCTATTTCTAAAATATCTACACCACCGATAGAGCTTTGTGCATTTTTAAAATTATTATTTTGCACTGGTACTATCATAAAATGTTTTATATTTTTTATAATTCCATCTGTATTATTTCCTGATATGTGTATTATTTCTTGTGCTAACTTGTCATTTAGGAGTCCATATAACAGTTCATCAGTTTTATTTTTAGAAAAATTTGTTTTTCTATTTTCTATTTCTATTTTTAGTTTGTCTTCTGTATATGATGGAAGAAAATCTATTTCTATATATATACCATCCTTACTGCCAGCGCAAGAAAAATATTTTGAAACATATGAATTAATATTAAATGCTACTATTCCAGAAAAATAATCTTTAGTAAGTTGAAGCTCACCTTCTTCCTTATGGATTAATTTTTTATTTATGAATAATTTAAGTGTAGAATAAGTCCTAACACCTGATGTATTTTCTAAAAATCCATCTACACCTATAGCTTTTATTGGTAATAATGATGGATGAAAATCTAATATATTAATATCTAAATTCTTAAATATATTTTTAATATCATTCTTATTATCTTGATAATATGCAGGTGAGCCAAGGGCGCATACTACATAATCAAAAGCATCAGTCCCTTCTGTAGATTTTATTTTATATTTATTATTATCATAAGATATATCAATAACTTCACAATTTTCTTTAATTACAACATGTGAAAAGTCTATATTAGAATATAATATATCTCTAAATACTCTTGCTTGGTTACATAGTGGATATACATAACCATCTTTTTCATAAGAAGGAAGGCCTATACTATCTAGAAATTCTATAATATTATCTACGCTATGAGATTTAAAAACATTCTCAAGCAATTCACCCTTTTCATTATTCAAGTTATATAAATTAAAACACTCATCATAATTATTTTGTTTTAATTTAAGATTAGTAAAATTGCATTTACCATTACCAGTGACAGTTAATTTCTTGCCACAGCTTGATAATTTTTCATAAACAGTTATTGAATAATCACCACTAGCAATATTCTTAAAATAGTTAAGAAAATATAATCCACTTGCTCCTGCACCAAGAACTGCAATTGATTTTTTAGTACTAGACTCTGCCATCTACTTACCTAAGAAATATAGAAAACTTTTTGAAGAATGTCATATAGTATGTATCTCTCTTTCTTACCGCACCAAATACAATGAGGAAGATAAAATATATAAGACCGCCAAGAATCATACATGATACAACCATGATTGCAAGATATAATCTATTCTCAAAAAGTGCATCACCAAAAATTCTAAATTTAAAAAACCAATATGCTATACATAATGTTGCTCCCATCATAAGTGCTGCAAGTAATGGCTTAACATATGTCTGAATCGCATTTTGTTTATATCTTATGATTCTCTGAATTGCTATATTGTTTAGTATGCATATAATTAACGCAAATACAATATTAGAAATAACTATTGCATGAATTCCAAGATTAGTTAAGAATAAAAGTATTGCAAGTAGAATTAGATGAACAACTAAAGCAAATGAAGAATGTTTTATAGGAGTATCTAATCTATCAAGTCCTTGCAAGATTCCATTGGTAATTGTTGCAAGTGAAAAGAACACAACTGATATAGATCCATATATTACAAGTCTTACAAGTAAAGTAGTATCAAGATTGAAGAACAATAATCTACATATTGGTTTTGCAAGAATACATAATCCTACAAAACTTGGAATGACAATTATCATTGCAAAATTAATTCCATACTTTACCTTAGCTGCAATTTCAAATCTATCACGCTTTGCTATGGCAGTAGATATAGATGGAACAGTTGCACTAGATAGTGCACTTGCTATTGCAACTGGAATATTAAATAATAAATGATACTCACCAAAAACTCCCCAGTCTGTTACTATTCTATCTCCTAGTCCTTTAAGAGTCATTATATTAGAAAAAACTAAGTCATCAAGAACTGATGATATATTATAAACAGTACTTGAGATTATAATTGGAGTAATTGTTATAAATAATAAATTATAAATTTGCGCATTGGTTTCAGGGACAAATCTTCCATTATTTTCTGCTGCCTTATCAATAAATCTTGAATAATTAAGGAAGGTATATATAAAGAAAGCAAGTGCTGTTGCAGCACCTATACAAGTTCCAAGAGTTCCTCCCATCGCACCAAAACTATAAGAATATTCTTCAGTATCATATACAAGATTAGCTATTAACCCTCTTTGAAAGAATAAATAGGCAAATAATATAGAAGTAACAGCATTTGCCACCTGCTCTAATACTTGTGAGATGCTTGTTGGGACCATAGTTCCAAAACCCTGGAAGAAGCCACGAAGAACGCCAAGAAATGCCATGATAAAAAGTGCCGGTGCAAGTGGTCTTAGAACATATTTTAAGAATGGCTTTTGCATAAGATTTGCAATCGGGCCAGAGCCAAACCACATTATGAGAAATGATATTCCTCCTATAAATGTTGCAAGTGTGATTGCACAAGATAATACATTCTTAGCATCCTTAAATCTATTATTTGCAACTCTTGTTGATACTAATTTTGAAATCGCAAGAGGAAATGAGTATGAGGATAGAATAAGAAATAAAGAATATATGCTGTAACCACTTGTATAATAACCGTTGCCCTTATTTCCTATTATAGAAATCATCGGCATACGATATAGTAAGCCAATTAATCTGACAATGATGCCAGTTAGCGCAAGTAATGATCCTTGCGCAAGGAAATTATGCTGTTTTACAAGTTTTTGCTCTTTACTATTTTGAGCAAGATCTACAACTCTACTCATTAATCGCTATTTTAACATATTTAAATATATAATTCACGATATTATTTTACCTATATAGTTTATATGTTAAAATATACCATTATGAACGAATATTTTAATGAAGCACTTAGAAATTTTACAAGAAATTTTGCATCAGGTGGTGCAGTTCTTGCTTATCATAAAAAAGGATTAACCCCAGAGCAAATAAAACAAAAACTAGACTTTCCTCTATCTATAGAAGAAATAGAAAAAATTATTAAAGATAACAATAAAGAATAATATACTATCTTACTATCTTAAGTGAATTTAGAATTTCGTCTTGACGCTTTTCCATGAAAGCTGCATCTCTTTTCTTCATGTGGTCATAACCAAGAAGGTGAAGTGTGCTATGACATATTAAAAATGCAAATTCTCTTTTTATACTATGTCCATATTCTCTGGCCTGAGACAAAACTTTATCAACTGATATAACAATATCTCCAAGAACAAAATTTCCGCTCTCTATAGACCACTGCCACATAGGAAATGAAAGACAATCAGTTTCTTTTTTAATTTTCCTTGTAGCTGTATTTATTTTCTTAATTTGTGGATTACCTACACATAAAATATTTATTTCAAAATTTTCATCTACCAAAAATCCCTTAGATAATAAATCTTTTATAGTTTCAAATCCTATCGCCTCTTTTATTACTTTCCTTGCAAGAAGCTTTGGATCAAAATCAAAAACAGTAGATTGTTTCTTTCTATATTCCCAATTAAATTCTATTTTGATTTTAGATTTTCGGCTTTTTTTAATTTTCTTCTTACTACTTGCCATAATACTTGTATTATTTATATTAATTATTTCTTTTGTTTATCTTCGTATTTATCATATGCATCTATGATTTTAGCAACAAGTGGATGGCGAACTACGTCCTTACTTGTTAATTCTATGAAGGAAATCCCTTCTACATTCTTTAAAACCTTTTCTGCTGTGCTGAGTCCACTTATTACATCTTTTGGGAGATCCTTTTGTGTTCTATCACCAGTTACTACCACTTTAGAATTAAAACCTATTCTTGTAAGAAACATCTTCATCTGAGGCTGAGTTGTATTTTGAGCCTCATCTAAAATTATAAATGCATTATCAAGTGTTCTACCTCTCATATATGCAAGAGGTGCAACTTCTATTAATCCTTTTTCTTGATTGCCCATAACACTTTCTGAGCCCATTATTTCATAAAGTGCATCATAAAGTGGTCTTAAGTATGGATCAACTTTACTTTGTAAATCTCCTGGAAGAAATCCCAGTTTTTCTCCTGCTTCTATTGCAGGTCTTGTCATAATGATTCTCTGAACATCACCAGCCTTGAATGCTTTCACAGCAAGAGCCATTGCAAGATAAGTTTTTCCTACACCTGCAGGACCTATACCAAATGTGATCATATTATTTCGTATTGAGTCTACATACTGTTTCTGGCCTAGAGTTTTTGGAATTATACTCTTTCCATAAACAGTTCTGCATATTACATCATCTTGAAGACTACTTTGTACATCTGCTTTTTCTTCTACATTCATAGCTATTGCATAATCTACATTTTGAGGGCTTATAGTTACACCCTTCTGACTTAATTTGTAAAGTGCATTAAGAACGTTTACAACCTTACCTGCATTCTTATCGCTTGCAATAATTTTAAGACCGCCATCACGTTGAACAATTTGTGCATCATATTCTTTCTCAAGCTTGTGCAAATGTTCATCTAGTGCACCGAATATATTACTTATATGATATGTATCTATATTAAAAAATTCTTCCATCTAATACTTAAATCTTGTTTTAAAAAGCTCCCTTACGGGAGCCTTTGCTTTAAAATTTTCTCTTTCTTGCTGCTTCTGATTTCTTCTTACGCTTTACGCTTGGCTTTTCGTAATACTCTCTCTTTCTTATTTCTTGCATAATGCCTGCACTCGCGCAATTCTTTTTAAATCTTTTAAGAGCAGAATCCAAAGTTTCATTCTCTTTAACTATAACGCTTGACAATTTATTCACCCCCCTTGCTCTACATACTTAAAAGCATTGTTATTCTATCACATTGTATTTTGATGTGCAAGTATTAAATCATTAGTTTTTATATGATTTTTTCTATTTCTTCTATTATAATCTGCTTGCTATCCTTAAGTCTTGTCTCAGACATGTTGTATGCATAATCATCTGCCATGGCAAATGTTTCTTCAATCTTCTTAATAAGAATATTATCCTTTCTTGCCATACTGATTTCATTTTCATTATAAATATTAGCAAGTTCATATTTTTTATCATCATTATCTTCTATTATCTCATCTTCTTGAAGAACAGATGCAAATCCCTTCTTCTCAAAAACTTCTGCATTAAGTATCTGATCACCTCTAGATGCTCTCTTAGATAATGGAATAAGTAGCATAGGTTTTTTCAGTCCAAGTAATTCAAATATTGCATTGGCACCACTTCTTGATATTACTATGTCACAGAATGCATATATGTCTGCAAGATCCTTAGCATCTATATATTCTAATTGAACATAATTTTTAAGTAAGTCTTTATTACTTAATTCAATATTACTTAAGTCTATAGTGTGTTTATAGCCACACTGGTGTATTACATTATATTTTGGAAGCAAATACTCTAAATTTTTTCTTATCTGCCTATTAATAAATGATGAACCTGAAGAACCACCAAGTACAAATATAGTTCTTCTTTCTTCAAGGTTATATTTCTTGCGACAGTTTTCGCTATTACCCTCAAATAAAAATTTTCTTATAGGACAACCAGAAACGAATGCTTTATGTTTAGGAAGATATTTAAGTGTTGCTTCAAAATTGCATGCAATCTTCCTAGAATATGGTATAGAAATTTTGTTAGCAAGACCTGGTGTCATATCTGATTCATGAGATATTATAGGAATTTTTAAATTTCTTGCTGCAAGGACAACTGGAACTGCTGCAAATCCTCCTTTAGAAAAAAGTATGTCTGGTTTTTCTTCTTTTAATATTTTTTGAGATTCTCTGATTCCTTTTAAGACATTTATTGCATCAGTGACATTTTTAAGATCAAAATATCTTCTAAGTTTCCCAGTGGACACAGAATAATACTTAATGCCAAAAGGTTCTATAAGATTTTTCTCCATCTGGCTATTGCTTCCAATATAAATAATATCGTATTTATCTTCTAGCTCTTCAATTAGTGCAAGATTAGGGATGACATGCCCTGCTGTTCCGCCTCCTGCAAATGCAATCTTCTTACGCATCTAGCTTATCCTATCTGTTCTCTTATCTTAGATGCAAGTTCATCTGTAACTGATGGATCGTTTTCATGTGGAGTCCATAAGCTAAACTCTGATCCATCATATCTAGGGATTATATGCATGTGGTAATGATTTACGCTTTGACCTG
>CAMJPD010000007.1 GCA_946407765.1 uncultured Lachnospiraceae bacterium | reverse complement strand
AGAAGAAGAATTTAAAAATATTATTGGAAATAAAATATCTAATGCCATATCTGTCCAATATGTATATCAAGAACTAGATAAATTGCCACAAGGTTTTTCTGTACCAAGTGATAGAACAAAACCATGGGGAACGGCACATGCTATATATTGTGCCAAAGGTTCGATAGATTCTCCATTTGCCGTAATAAATGCAGATGATTATTATGGTAAGGAAGGTTTTAAGAAAATCCATGATTATCTAGTTTCAACAAAGCTTACGGAAAACGGTAAATTAAACTCTTGTATGGCAGGGTTTATAATTTCAAATACATTATCTGACAACGGAACCGTAACAAGAGGCGTGTGTAAATTAGATGATAATAAAAATATAAAATCAGTTACAGAAACATATGAAATAAAACTAGTTAAGGACGGTTCGGCTGATAAAATCATAGGAGAAGATGACAATAAGTCTCCAGTTGAAATTGATAAGAACTCACTTGTTTCTATGAATATGTGGGGTCTTCCTAAAGAATTCCTAGATGGATTAGAGACGGAATTTAAAAAGTTCTTAGAGAAAAATATTAATAATGTTAAGTCTGAGTTTTTACTTCCTTCATATATTAATGATATGGTTAAATCGGGCACACTTAGTGTTGCTTGCCTTCCAGTTAGTGATAAGTGGTTTGGCGTAACATATGCAGAAGATAAAGAAAAAGTAATAAACGAGTTTAAAAAGTTATCAGAAAATAAAGTTTATCCTGATAAATTGTTTTAGTATCTAATAAGAGATTTAAGAGTAAAGAAGGAATAATGAGCGAGAAATTTATTAAAGTACGTGGTGCAGCAGAACATAATCTAAAAAACATAAATGTTGATGTGCCAAAAGATCAATTAGTAGTATTTACAGGACTATCGGGTTCTGGAAAGTCTTCACTTGCTTTTGATACTATCTATGCCGAAGGTCAGAGAAGATATATGGAATCTCTTTCTTCTTATACAAGACAGTTCCTAGGTCAGATGGAAAAGCCAAATGTTGTATCAATAGACGGACTCTCACCTGCAATTTCTATAGATCAAAAAACAACTAATAGAAATCCTCGTTCAACAGTTGGAACAGTCACTGAAATTTATGATTACTTAAGGCTTTTATATGCAAGGATAGGAATTCCTCATTGTCCAAATTGTGGAAAGCCAATACAGAGACAAACTATAGATGAAATGGTTGATAATGTAATGAGGCTTAAAGAAGGAACTAAGCTTAGCATACTTGCGCTCATGGTTCGCGGTAAGAAAGGTCGCCACGAAAAATTAATTGAATCTGCAAGAAGAAGTGGTTATTCTAAAATAAGAGTAGACGGAAGTCTTTATGACGCAGATGAAGAAATAGAACTTGATAAGAATATTAAGCATACAATTGAAATAGTAGTAGATAGATTAGTAATGAAGCCAGAGATTGAAAAAAGGCTTACAGAGTCTATGGAAACTGCATTAAAACTTTCAGAAGGTAAAGTTCAAGTAGAATATGACGATGGAAAAACTTTGAACTTCTCGCAAAGCTTTTCGTGTCCTGATTGTGATATAAGTATAGAAGAAATAGAACCAAGATCTTTTTCATTCAATAACCCATATGGTGCATGTCCAGATTGTTTGGGTCTGGGATTCCACCAAGATTTTGATGTAGATCTAATTATTCCTGATAAAACTCTTTCAATTAATGAGGGTGCAATAAATGTTTATGGCTGGTTCAACAGTAAAGATGAATCAAGCTGGTCTCATGCAATGCTTAAATCACTTGCTAAAGAATATAAGTTTTCACTTGATACACCATGGAAGGATTTAAGCAAAAAGGCAGTTGATGTAATTTTAAATGGAACAAATAAAGAATTAAGAGTTAATTATGAATCTCAATGGGGCGGGAAGTATCATTATTATACATTTGAAGGACTGCTTGAAAACTTAAGGCGCAGGTATGAAGAGTGCACATCAGATATACAAAAAGCAGAATACGAAGAATTCATGATACAAAAAGAATGTAAGACTTGTCATGGTGGCAGACTTAAAGCATCTTCACTTGCAGTTACAGTTGATAATAAAAATATAAAAGCGGCAACAGATCTTTCTATAGAAAAATTTTATGACTGGGTAACATCACTTACTAAAGGAAAAGCACTAAGTGATAGAGAAGCAAAAATTTCTGAAATAGTTCTTAAAGAACTTGTAGGTCGTTCTAAATTTTTATGTGATGTCGGACTTAACTACCTAACTCTTTCAAGATCATCTGCTACACTTTCTGGTGGCGAGTCTCAAAGAATAAGACTTGCATCTCAAGTTGGAACGGGACTGTGCGGAGTTACATATGTTCTTGATGAACCATCAATAGGACTCCATCAAAGAGATAATGACAAACTTTTAAACACACTAAAAAATTTAAGAGATCTTGGAAATTCTGTAATCGTAGTTGAGCATGATGAAGATACAATAAGAAATGCAGATTATATAGTTGACATAGGACCTCGTGCAGGAGTTCATGGTGGTGAAGTTGTTGCCGAAGGTAGCGTAGAAGATTTAATAAAGAGTAAAAAGAGCATCACAGGTAAATACCTATCGGGCGAGCTTGAAATCAAAGTCCCTAAGAAGAGAAGAAAACCAGAAAAGTTCTTTAAGGTAATAGGAGCGAAGCAAAATAATTTAAAAAATATAGACGTAAGCATTCCGGTAGGCGTTTTTACTGTAGTTACAGGAGTCTCAGGCTCTGGTAAATCTTCACTTGTTAACGAAATAATATATAAGGCGCTTGCTAGAGAACTTAATAGGTCAAGAGCAATTCCAGGAGCATATAAGAAGATAGAGGGCGTAGATGGTGTCCTAGATAAGATAATAAATATAGACCAAAGTCCTATAGGAAGAACTACAAGGTCAAATCCTGCGACCTATACTGGCGTGTATGATTTGATAAGAGATTTATTTGCAAATACTAAAGATGCAAGAGAGCGTGGTTACACCAAGGGGCGCTTTTCCTTCAATGTAAAAGGAGGCAGATGTGAAGCGTGCGAAGGCGATGGCGTACAAAAAATCGAAATGCATTTCCTACCTGATGTATATGTAACATGTGATGTCTGTGGCGGAAAGAGATATAACAGAGAAACACTAGAAGTAAAATATAAAGATAAAAATATTTTTGATATCTTAGATATGACTGTAGAAGAAGCACTAAAGTTTTTTGATAATCTACCTAAGATACAGAGAAAAATTCAAACTCTATATGATGTAGGACTTGGATATATAAAACTTGGTCAATCATCAACAACACTATCTGGTGGTGAAGCACAGAGAATAAAACTTGCAACTGAATTAAGTAAGAGACCAACAGGTAAAACAATTTATGTTCTTGATGAACCAACAACAGGACTTCACTTTGACGACACTAATAAATTAATAGAGATACTTCAAAAACTAGCTGATGGTGGAAATACTGTACTTGTTATAGAACATAACTTAGATGTAATAAAATGTGCAGACTATATCATCGACATAGGAAAAGATTCTGGAGAAAATGGTGGAGAGGTAATTGCTCAGGGTACACCAGAAGAAATTATTAAGAATAAAGATTCATACACTGCTAAATACTTGAAAAAATATATATAATATTAATATTATTGCAAATGCACTTGATAATATAATATAATTGTCAAAATGAGAAAAGTTTATGTTCCAAAACAAAATACTTTTGTTTTAAATGCATTTGTGTTTTTATTGACATTAGTTTTGATTAATGTAAACTTTTCATTAACATCATATGCATCAATGATAAATTCTATTCAATCTCAAGGACCAGGAGAGGCGGTTGTTCCAAACATACCTGAAGTAAATATCGATGACCCTTTTCACATTTTAGATAACCACGATTTTGATAATACTAATCTCATACAAAAACGCCAAGGTGAAGATGAAGAGCATTTTAAAAAGAGAAATGATATCCTTGGTGGTCACGATACAGGTGTTATTGATATTGCACTTGAGAGTGGCGGAAACAATACAAGACTAATCGAAATGATGAAGAAGGCTCAAGTTGGTGGTGAATATACAATTGCTTGCTATGGCGGTTCTATTACTTATGGTGCATTGCTAGAGCATGAACATGAAAGATTTGGAGAATTAGTTGTTTCATGGTTTCGTAAAACTTTTCCAAAGTCTAGATTTAATTATGTAAATTCAGGGCTTGGAGCATCTAATACTGAGATGGGTTGTTATAGAATTGAAAGAGATCTGCTCCAATATAAACCTGATTTTGTTATTGTAGACTTTGCAGTTAATACGTCAAATGTTGAAAATATATACGAAACATATTCTACTATTCTATATAAGATATTAAAAAGCGAAAAGAGACCGGCAGTTTGTGCGATTAATTTCACTTACGCATTTAAAGACGCAGTAGGATACTTCCCTGATGTGACTCTGCCTAAAGGCGAAATACTTAGAGCGCAAGCTGAATTTAATATTCCAACGCTTAATTATCACAAATATGTATGGAATAAAATTTTTGCAGGTGAACTAAGTTGGCCAGATTTTAATGCAGATTATATTCATCCTAATAAATATGGACACAACATTGCTGCAAGTTTGATAAAAGCATATTTGGAATGTATAGTTCCAAATGACCAGATAGTAGTTCCTCCGCAGCCAGAAGTTAATTACGATGTACTTGTGGCGTCATCTAAGTTCATGAACGTTGGATATATAACTAACGAAGATCAAACAATAATATTTAACGAGTTTATGAAAAAAAGTTCAAACATAGATTGTTATCATAGAGGATGGGAATACAGTGAAGGAGGAGAAGGTGAAATTATATTCTCTGCTCCGAATCAAAAAAGAGTTGGTCTTATGATTTTGTTCACTCCAAATGCAAAAGGATATTTAGAAGTTACTTCACTAGATGTAGGTGCCCAGACTTACATCAATAGCGAAGTCTCTGATGTCTTGAAACTGTTTTATTTAAATTTAGCAGGTGAAAAGTTTCGACTTGCTACAAAACTTATTCAAGGATCGTTTAAAATTTTTGGTATTTGTGTAAATTACGGAGATTACTAAACTAAACATGACTCCTATTTAGATAAACTCTCAAATCTTAATAAAATTTAAGATTTTAATATAAGAGCGCATATGTTTTTATGATAAAATAAATAAACAGTGCGCTTTTTGTTTAGAAAAGTGTATTTTGTTTAGTTTAAGGCGGAGGATAGAAGACTATTAAATTTTGCCTAAAAAATAAACGCATCATCGTAGCATTTTTAATAAGTGCTATGTTTTTTAATTTGCTTTCAAATAATTATTCTATAAGTCTTGCAAATGAAGTTAAAGAAACTAAAGAAAATATGACAAATGCTTCTAAGGACTTAGGTGAAATAGAAGATAAGTTTTTTGAAGAAGAGTTAAGTGCTGAAACTAGTATAGAAGATAAGTCAGAAGAAATAGAAACTACAGAAAATATTGAAGATACAGAAGAAGACGAGGAAGAAGAGTCACAAGAAGTAGAAGAACCAGAAGATGAAAATGATTATATTAAAGAAGATGATGATATTACTGAAGATGAAGAAGTAAACGAATCAGAAGAAGATGATGAAATTAATAATGAATCGATGAATGAAGAAGATAGTTCACAGGATTCAGAAGAAGACATAGAACAAGAAGTAGAAATAATAGATGGCGAGATAGTAGATAAGGATAATGAAGTCTTAGATACCACAGAAGATGTAACAGAAAGCAGTGAAGAAATAGAAAATCAAAATATAGATGAAACTTTAGAAACTGCAGAATTAACAGAAGAAGAGTCTCTTGACAGCGAGACAACAGAACAATCTGAATCATCTGAATCAGCTCAATTAGAAAATACAGAATCAGTTCAATCAGAAAGCACAGAAAGTATTGAATTAGATTATAATGTAGCAAGTAAATCTGAAATAGATGAAGAAGATTTAACAGCAGAAACTAATTATGAAGAAATTCAAATTGCAACAGAATCTATTATTGAAGTAGATACTGTTATTGCTATGGCAACTGAATCTGAAACAGAAGAAGTACGTGAAGTAAAAACTATAAAACCAAGACTTTCAGCAACTAGTTCTAATATAACAACATGGGCAGCACTAGCATCTGTTCTTAGAAATGTAAGCGAAGATACAGATATAAAACTTTCAGCAGATATTGCACCAACATCTACAGATACAACTTTTGAATTTGATGCGGCAGGTATCACTGTAACGCTTGATCTTGCAGGTAGATCAATTACAATGAACAAAATTGGTGATATCTTGAATATAAAGAATGGAACTTTTGTTCTTAAAGATTCGTCTTTAACAAAAACTGGAAGCCTTCAGCACTCTGATAGTGATATTAATTTAGGTAGAGCAATAAATGTAACTGGCGGAACATTTATAATGGACGGCGGAAAAATTTTAAATAATAGAACAGAAAGAGGTGCTGGTGTACTTGTAAATAATGGCTACTTTGTAATGAATGATGGCATAATCATGGATAATATTGGTACAGTAGGTGGTGGTGGTGTTTACATGTTCAATGGTGTAGACTTTGTGATGAATGGTGGAATAATAAGAAGAAATGCAGCTACAGATGGTGGTGGAATTTATTTTGATGGCGGAACATTTAAGTTGAAAGGTGGAAGTATTATAGGAAACACTTCATCCAATAAAGGTGCTGGTATTTATTACCATTCAGGACGTATATATTTATCAGGAGCAATAGAAATAAATTCTAACACTTCAATGGGCGGGGCATCAAACATACATATATATTCAGGTAGACAACTTTACATAGAAAATAAACTTCAAAATACTACTCCAATTGGAGTTGCATATGAAGAAAATAGAACATTTGAATTTACAGTAGATTTCCCAGATTATCATCCAGGAGAAAATATAACAACTTATTTCTCATCTGATAACTCAACATGTACACTTAGAAATTCTGATTTTGATGAAGGAGAAATAGTTCCACTAACTACAATAAGCAACTGGAGCCAGTTACAGGGTGAAATGCAAGATCTTACAGAAGATAAAATAGTTGTTCTTGCAGCTAGCATATCTCCAGGTTCATCTGATGATACACTTACTCTTACCAATTCTAATGGAAAAACATTAACTATTGACCTATCTGGTTATGACATAAAGATGAATAAGGATGACGGATTAGAGCACCCTTGTATAAGAGTTTTAGACGGAAATCTTGTAATTAGAGATTCTTCAACTACTGGATCAATAACCCATGAAGATGAAACAACTCTTGGATATGGTATTGTGGTAGAAGGTGCAGGATGTAAATTGACCCTTGAAAGCGGTGAAATTTGGGCCAATTATGGAGGCGGTGTATATCTCCACCCAGATACAGAATTTACTATGAATGACGGTATGATATTTGCAAATGGTGGCGATGATTCATTATATAATGATACTCTTCTTGGCGGCGGTGTACATGTATCAGCATCTGCCACATTCAATTTAAATGGAGGCGGTATTCACTTTAATTATGGTCTTCAAGGCGGAGGAATTTATGCAGAGCCAGGAGCAACTGTTAATTTAAGAGGCGGTTATGTAAGCGGCAATAATGCAGCAGGTCCATCTTCAAACCATCCACAAGGTGGTGGAATTTGGGCTAGTGAACTTAATGTAGAAGGAAATATTATAATTGGTGGCAACACATATTTAAAAGATGACGGATCAAAAGCTCCAAGTAATGTATATTTAAAAACAGCAAGTGGTGTAACTCTCACAGGTCCACTTACAACTTCAGTAAGAATGGGAGTAGGCCTAGATACTAATGGTGACTTCATATTTGAAGCAGGCAATATAACATCTAATTTTGAAACAGTGATGGGAGCTGGTAGTGAAGCATTCTTATATTTTGATTCAGATAGCACAGACTTTGGTGTAACAACAACAAATGGTGAAGCAAGTTTAATTCCAAATCAAACATCGCCAGTAGATTGGGCAGCACTGCAAACAATATTTGCAAATCTAACTAGTGCGTCAACTGATGATGTGTCAGTAACACTTACCAATGATTTAATAGCAGATACTACAGATAGTACACTTACATTAAATGCCGAAGGAAGACTTCTTACACTTGACCTTGCAGGATATAACTTAACTATGACAAGAAATATGGAAGCAATTAGAGTTATAAATGGTAAGCTTATAATTATGGATTCAACTCAAACTGCTGCCGGTGCTATTACTCACTCTAATGGTGCGATAGGAAGTGGTATTACAGTTTATAATGATGGTGAACTTTATCTGTATTCAGGAAATATAAAAAATAATACTGCATCATATGGTGCAGGTGTATGGTGTGCGGGTTCATTTAATATGCTCGGTGGAGTTATAGAAGGAAATACTGCAACAGGTGATACTGGTGGCGGTGGTGTATATTGTATGGAAGCAAGAAACTTCTCTATGCATGATGGCCGCATCAGATCTAATACTGCAAAAAATGGTGCCGGTGTTTTATTAAATGGTGGTACATTTAATTTTAAGGGTGGATATATTATAGATAATACTGCTCAATCAAAAAGAGGCGGCGGAATATATTATCAAGCAGGAACATTTAATATAGAAGGAAATGTTACTGTACGTAACAACACAGCTAATTCTGTAGCAAGCAATATATATCTAGATTCAGATTTAAGTCTTAAATTAAAGGATAAATTAACTAATACAGCAAAAATTGGTGTAGCATCTGCTGATGGAAGGGCAATATTTACAGAAGGATTTGCAACTTATCATACCGATGAAGATCCAGCAAAATATTTTGCATCAGATGATACATTATATAGCATCATAAAAGCATCTACAAGCGAAGCAGAAATAGGAAGCTTTACTGATGTTTATCTTTATTATAATTCTAATCATGATGTAGATCAGAGAATAACAGAAAAATATGAAATAGGAACAACAGTTACAATTAAGGGTGCAGGTGATCCAAGTATTGGATTTACAAGACACGGATATGATTTCGTAGAATGGAATATTATGCCAGATGGTTCTGGAGATAAATATGAGCAAGGTTATACATTTACAATGACTGAAGATTTATCTCTTCAAGCTATATGGAAATTAGAAAAGTATAGAGTATCATTTGATTCTGATGACCCTGATGCAACAGGAACTATGGCAGATGTTATGAAGGAATATACAACAGAATTAACTTTGCCACCAAATCAATTTGTAAAAGTAAATCATGCATTTAAGGGATGGAAGTTATCATATGGTGCAAGTCCTGTTGTATTTGCAGATTGTGCAACTGTAAGTGATGCAACACTTAATAATGTGGACTTAACAAAACCTGTAGTTACATTATATGCTGAGTGGGAACAGAGAGCATATAAGCTTTCGTTTAATGGTAATGGTGGCTCTGCATGTTCTCCAAGTGAGGCTAGTTTATATTATGGAGATACACTCCCTAATTTATATGAAGCTCCAACAAGAGCAGGATATACTTTCGGAGGATTTTATAATACTGAGGAATCAAGTGGCGGCGTTCAATATTATGATGCAAATTTAACAAAACTTGTTACGACATATGACGTTGCATATGATCTAACATTATATGCAAGATGGATAGGCAAATCTATTAAAGTTACACTTAATTACAATAATGGAACAATTGTGGCAACACCTCCAACAATTGACGCAGTTGTTGGCGAGATGATGCCATCTGTTTCAGCATATATACCATCAAGATTTAGCTATACATTCACAGGCTATAACTTACTTCCAAATGGCGGAGCACAATATTTTAATGCCATGGGTGCATGTGTAAAAGCTTGTGATTTTACATCAGATACAACTATTTACGCTAACTGGAAATATAACGGCGGTGGCGGTGGCGGCGGCGGCGGTGGTGGTGGCGGTGGCGGCGGTGGCGGCGGTGGCGGCGGAGGCGGCGGCGGTGGCGGCACCGTACAGCTTGGAACGCCTGCCCCTGTAACATTATATACATTGTTATATGATCCAATTACTAATACATACAAGGCATATACAACAGGTGCTAACGGAAATGTTGTTTATGCTTATGGATGGGCTAAGATATATGCAGATGGTTATGACAATTGGTACTTCTTTGATAGATCAACTGGACTTATGAGAACAGGTTGGATATCAGAAGGTGGTGCATTATATTATTGTTATGAAAAATCTGATAGAAATATTGGTAAGGCTTATTTAGGATGGCATACTCTTGATGATGGAATGATTTATCACTTTAATGATTTTACTGGCGTGCTAGATAATGTACTTACTCCACAAGAAGCTGCATCACAAGGAATAATGTCAGAAGAAGAAAAAGCTGCAGCACAATTATATCTTGCAATAGTATCAATGGGCGGAAATGCTACAGATGCATCTAATATATATACACTCAATTCATACAATGTTCAGCAAAATATGTCTAGTGCACCTGGTCAGGTAGTAGGAGAAGTATTACCAAATCAAGCATTAGCACAGGCTGCAGTAAATAGAGCTGAGTTTGAAGCACAAGCTGTTGCAGCAATGCAAGCAGCAGCAAATCAACAAGCAGCTGCAGCTCAGTTAAGAGCAACACAAGAAGCTCAATTAAAAGCAGCACAAGAAGCTGCAGCAATACAAGCAGCACAAGAAGCTGCAGCGATACAGGCAGCACAAGAAGCAGCGGCACTTGCGGCAGCAGTTGAAGCGAGCAAAACTTATATTCCTAATTCAACCACAGTAAATAATAATATTTCAACTCAAGTTATAGGAATAACAACTCTTCCAAATAGAAATGTAAAAGAAGTAAAAGGCACATGGAATTATAATGCTGATAGTAATACATGGGCATTTGCAAAACAAGGTGGCGGAGTTGCAACAGGATGGAATTATATTAATAGTAATGGTGTTAGACAATTATATCTTTTCGATTTTGCAGGAATAATGCAAGTTGGATGGAAGAAAATAGGAACAAGTCTTTTCTATTTTAATGAATCATCAGGTGGCGGATACGGTGCGGCGCAACAAGGTTGGACTTATGTTTATGGTATACCGTGCCACTTCAATGAAACAACTCATGAATTAGATTCACTCAATGGATCAGAAGTTCTTACAAAAATTTCGAAAATAATAGTTGAGCAATCGCAAGGAATAAATCCATCAGAACATATCAGTCAGACAGCACAAAATTTAGAATTATATTCAAGATTAGCAGCAATGAATTAAAATTAAAGGAGATGAGATAATCTCCTTTTTTTCTTAGGATGATTAGGGTTTCTTGAATAGGATGTTTGTATATGATAATATTTATTAAAGACCTAAGGGGGAACATAAATGTATACTTTTAGGGGTGGTGTTCACCCTTTTGAAGGTAAAGATATTACGGAAGATAAGGCAGTAATTAACGTTTCGCCTAAGGGTGAGATGGTATTTGCTGTGGATCAACATATAGGTGCCCCAGCTACAGTCTGCGTAAATGTTGGAGATGTAGTAAAAAAGGGACAAATCATTGCAGAGCCTAGTGGTTTTATATCTGCCAACATTTTATCTAGTGTTTCAGGAAAAGTTAAATCAATTGAAGATAGATTTTCAATACAAGGAACAAAATCAACATGTATAGTAATTGAAAATGATAATTTAGATACTTGGGATGAAAAATGGGGACCAGATAAAGCAATAAGTGATGATGCTTGGAAAGAATATACAAGAGATAAAATTATAGAAATAGTAAAGGATGCAGGCATAGTTGGCCTTGGCGGAGCTGCATTCCCTACTCACATAAAATTAAATCCAAAAAATTTCGAAGAAATAGACACAGTTCTTATAAACGGTGCAGAATGTGAGCCATATCTTACAAGTGACTATAGAGATATGATTGAATCTAAGGATTCTCTTATATGCGGGTGTAAAATATTACAAAAGGTTTTTCCTAATGCAGTAATAAAAATATGCATAGAAGATAATAAGCCAAGTGCTATAAAAAGCCTAGCAGAACTTACTGCCAATGAAGAAAAAATTTCTATAGTTACATTAAAAACTAAGTATCCACAAGGTGGCGAGAGACAATTAATCTATGCAGTTACAAAAAGAAAAGTAAATTCTAAAAAACTTCCATCAGAAGTTAATGTAATAGTAGATAATGTGGGAACAGTTGTTGCAATTTATGACGCGGTTGTGAGAAGAATTCCACTTCTTGGAAGAGTAATAACTTGTTCAGGAGATGCTTTTTTAAAGCCAGGAAATTACTATGTTCCTTGCGGAATGAATTACTTAACTTTTATAAATGAAACATGTCCTTTTATTGCAACACCTAAAAAAATAATAAATGGTGGAACAATGATGGGAACTGCAGTTGCTGATTTAGATGTTCCATTTTCAAAAAAGTCTAATGCACTACTAGCATTCATAGAAGATGATGAAGATATATATGAAACAACTCCTTGCATAAATTGTAAAAGATGCATGGATGTCTGTCCAATTAATCTCATGCCTATGTCTATGATGAAGTGTGCGCTTTCACTTCAATATGAAGAGTATAATAGATTGAATGGCCTAGAGTGCATAGAGTGTGGATGTTGCACATATGTGTGTCCTGCAAAAAGACCTCTTACACAGAATTTTAAAATGATGAAGAAGAAAACTTCAGAATATCTCAAAGCAAAGGAGGCAGGCAAATAATGGAAAAGCTAAATGTAAGCGTCTCGCCTCATGTAAGAGATAATATAACAACACAAAATATAATGCTTGATGTACTCATAGCAATGATACCAATGTGTGCCTATGGTATATGGCATTTTGGTATAAGAGTATTGCTAGTAATTTTAGTATCTGTTTTGTCAGCAGTTATATCTGAAGCTGTATTTCAAAAAGTATTAGGAAGGAAAATTTTAGTTTCAGATTTTTCTGCGGCAGTGACTGGAATGATAATTGCACTTAATGTGCCTGTATCGATTCCAATATGGATGCTTGTTGTAGGAAATGTATTTGCAATTGTAATAGTTAAGGGTCTATATGGAGGGCTTGGACAAAATTTTATGAATCCAGCTCTTGCAGCAAGATGTTTTATGACTATTTCGTTTACGAAAGCAATGACTACATGGACTCTCGATGCTGTTGCCACAGCAACACCTTTAGAGATAGCACGAGGTATGCTCAAGGAACAAAATGCTATGATGGCTGTAAATAAAGAATATTTTGATTTAGCTGCTTGCTTTACTGGAAAAATTCCTGGAGCAATAGGTGAAGTTTCTGCAATTGCAATATTAGTTGGCGCAATTTATTTACTTGCAAAAAAAATTATTACACTTAGAATTCCAGGAGTTTACATATTAAGTTTTATTTTATTCATGATTATATTTAGTCCAGAGAGAAATAATTTTAATTACGTAGTAGGACACTTACTGTCAGGTGGATTGCTTTTTGGAGCATTCTTTATGGCTACAGATTATGTAACTTCCCCGAAGGCACCTGCTGGTCAGATGATTTATGCGGCATTCATTGGAATAATGAACGGAATATTTAGACTTTATGGAGCATCAGCAGAAGGTACATCTTACTCTATATTATTAGGAAATATGATTACACCATTAATTGATAAATATGTAATAACTGTTTCTTTTGGCTTAGATAAAAAAGTATTTAAGGATAAAAAAAGTGAGTAATATAAAAGAAAAACTTATACCACTTATTAGAGATGCTGCTATTTTGTTTGCAATTACAGTAGTTGCTGGAGTTTTACTCGCTTTTACATATGATAAAACAAAAAAAATCATAGAACAAGTAGAACAAGAACATATTATACATGCCTATGAAAAAGTATTGAGCACAGCTGTATCTTTTTCAGAATATAGAGAGGACCTTTCTTATAGTTTTGATGATTATGTTGCGAGTCTTGAAGCAGTTGCAGTCGGAAAGGATAAAAATGGAACAATATGTGGATATGTAATTACAACATCAGCCACAGGGTATGGCGGAAAAGTAAAAGTTGTAGTTGGAATAGATATGAATGAGACAATAATGGGCATAGCATTTCCTGAAACCTTACCTGAAACTCCAGGTCTTGGACAAAAAGCTACTGACGAAAGCTTTTATGGACAATTTGCAGGAAAGAAGGTCGATAAGTTTAAAGTTGTAAAGGGTGAGGCTAGCGACAACAGCGAAATTGTAGCAATTTCTGGTGCAACAAAAACTTCTAATGCAGTTACAGAGGCTGTTAACCTTGCAAAGGCTGTTGCAAAAAGAGCAATGCAAAAGGGGAAAAATTAGTGAACGAAAGTATTAAAAATAAAGGATTTGCGAATTGTTTTACGAATGGACTCATTTTTGAAAATCCAACTTTTGTTTTAATGCTCGGAATGTGTCCTACACTTGCAGTTACGACATCCCTTTCAAATGCAATAGGAATGGGACTTTCAACAACTGCTGTTCTTGTCATGTCAAATTTATTTATATCTCTTCTCAGAAAGATTATTCCTGACAGAGTGCGCATTCCTTCATATATAGTAATCGTAGCTACACTTGTTACAATTGTTCAATTACTACTTGAAGCATATTTCCCAGATTTATATGAATCACTTGGAATATATATACCGCTCATTGTTGTAAATTGTATCATTCTTGGTAGAGCAGAAGCATTTGCCTCAAAAAATACAGTTATAGATTCTATTGCAGATGGACTAGGAATGGGCCTTGGATTTAGTATTGCAATATCTTGCATTGCAATTGTTCGCGAATTGCTTGGTGCTGGTGATGTTTTTGGATATTCTATTATTCCAGATGAATTTAATATTTCAATTTTTGTTCTTGCACCTGGTGCATTTTTCGTTCTTGCATTCCTTACGGCTCTGCAAAATAAATTAAAAATAAGAAAGGATTCAAGTGGAACAGTTATGGGCTGTAACCTGGATTGTAAAAACTGCGAAATATGTGTGGGTAATGATAAGTTGAAAGTCGAAAATACAGTAAGTACAGATGCTTTACAAAATAAAAAGGAGGAGAAATAAATGAATTTATTTTTAATTTTAATTTCTTCTTCACTTGTAAGTAACGTAGTCCTTTCTAGATTCCTTGGAATCTGTCCTTTCCTTGGCGTTTCTAAAAAGACAGATACAGCTTTTGGAATGGGGCTTGCAGTTTTATTTGTTATAACTATCGCAACGGCGGTAACTTATTCAATAAATGAAATATTTTTAAAGCCAACAGGAATTTTTAAAATAGATTTAACATATCTTCAAACTATAGTATTTATATTAGTTATAGCAGCTCTCGTTCAGTTTGTTGAAATGTTTTTAAAAAAATACATTGTAAGCCTTTACGAATCTCTCGGAGTATATCTTCCTCTTATTACTACTAACTGTGCTGTACTTGGTGTTGCATTATCAGTAGTAGAAGAATATACATTTGTAGAGGCAATTTGTTATGGAGTAGGCACTTCTATAGGATTTTTAATTTCTATTGTGCTACTTGCAAGTATTAGAGAGAGAAATGAATATAACGATATACCAGAGAGTTTTAAGGGTATGCCTATAACACTTATAACTGCAGGACTTATGGCAATAACATTCTTTGGATTTTCTGGGATGGTGAAATAAAACATGTTTGTGCTTTTAGTTACAATTTTTATAGGTGTGCTTGGTCTTATAGTAGGACTAGTTCTTGGAATATTTTCAGAAGTATTTAAAGTAGAAGTTGATGAAAAAATTTCCTTGATAAGAGCTGAACTTCCAGGAAATAATTGTGGTGGTTGTGGATATCCTGGTTGTGATGGTTTAGCAAGTGCAATTGCAAGTGGTAATGCTAAGACAAATGCATGTCCAGTAGGCGGAAGTGCAGTTGCGGAAAAAATATCTGCGATTATGGGAGTATCAAATGAAACACTCCTAAAGAAAGTCGCAGTTGTAAGATGTAGCGGTGATTGTAATAATGTTCAGAAGAAATATAATTATTTTGGAACAAAAGACTGTCTTAGTGCAGCTCTTGCTGTTAATAGAGGAGATAAATCTTGTTATTATGCATGTCTTGGATATGGTACATGTGTCAATCAATGCAAGTTTGATGCGATAAAAATTGTAAATGGTGTTGCAAAGGTAGATCCAGAAAAATGTACTGCATGCGGAGCATGTGTTAAAATATGTCCATTAAAGTTAATTTCACTAATCCCACAAAGCAAGAAACATATAGTATTATGCTCTTCATGTGACAAGGGTAATATTGTTTCTAAGATATGCAAAGTGGGTTGTATAGGATGTGGTATATGCCAGAAGAATTGTCCAGAAAAAGCAATAGAAGTAAAAAATAATCTTGCCGTTATGGATTATGAAAAGTGCAATGATTGCGGAATTTGTAGCGACAAGTGTCCTAAAAAAATTATTTCATAAGTAAGGAGATATGTTTTTGAATAAAGGAAATATTACAGGATTAATTGCAATACTTATAGCATCAATTATGGTCATATGTTTTAGTGGCCCTATTTATGATGCAATGAATCCTGGAAAATCAGTTAGAAGCATAGACCAAATATATTATGAAGGTAGTGTAAATAATGGAGACTACAATCTCACAATTTCACTTTCAGTCCAGGGAAACAGAATTGATGATGTAAAAATTAAAAATGGAGTAACGGATAAGAATAGAAAACACCTTGATATGCTTGTTGCAGCTTCTAAAGGTCTTGCAAATATTGATGATTTAAAATTAGAAAATGATCCAGATAGTGAGCTCACAGAATTATTTCAAGAGGCTGTACGCGATTCATTAGGGCTCAAGAAGAAAATGGATGATGATGACGGAGTTTTTGTAGTCAGTGGAAGTGAAGTAAGTCAAGTATCTGATGAGATAGCAATAGAAGTTGATTCAGTTAAGACGGCAATAGGAGTATATACAATACAAAATTTCTTCCCAACAGATAAAGAAAATTATTTCGGCGTTCAACAATATATATGTTACTTAAGAGCTAATGCAAATGATGAGATAACTGACTGTGTGTTTGACTACATACCTCTGAATATGGCAGTAGATCATAATGGAACAATATTAAATGGAAATGCAAGTATAGTAAGTTTTAAGTCAGATAGAGGAGCAGAGACATTTGACGGACATATTTCTGATGGAAGCGAAATAGATTTAGTTAGACTCGCATATACTATTAAGGTGCAAAAAACAAAAAATAGAATAGATGATTATTTCACAAGAACTAATACGGCTGGCTCACCACTTGCAGAGGCCTTCTATGCAGCATACAAAGATTTAAAATTTAGAGGAGCATCTCTCGATGATTTTTTTGCAATAAGTACTTATGCTGAAGTTGTAATGAAAGGAAATGCCAATAATGGAACTTATGATGCAAGTGCAGATGAAGACGGAAGAGTTTTATATAACACATATATATGCGCAACAAATATAGATAAAAATAAAAAATTTACCTCAGTTGAGCTTTCTGAACACAAAGTTGGTATGGAGATTAATAGAAAAGGTGAGAGGGTTAAGAATATAAAAGCCGATCTTTCAGGCAACCTTCCTGCTATCAATAATCTATGTCAATATGCTAAGGGTAAAACCATAAGTGATTTTCTTACATCAGTAACTCACGAAAGTGATGACTTAGGTAATCCACTACTTGGATCGGACTTAAGAAAAATTGTAGACATTAATATAATGAACTATTCATATGTCATAGGCGAAGCGTATTACGCAACTGAAAAAATAGATAAAAAATATTAATAATTTGTATGCAAGTAAGAGACAATCAATTTAAAAAAGATGTAATTTGGAATGCCATATCAAGTACAACTAATGGAATGATCAATATGATTATTTCATTTTTTGTTATTAATTTCGTCGGTAGTGATGTTGGAGGAATATTTGGATTTGGTTTTTCAACTTTAGGTCAACAAGTTTTCATTCTTTCTTATTTTGGTATAAGAATATTTCAGGTAATAGATATTTCGTATAAATATGATTTTGAAACTTACAGAAAGCATAGGCTTATGACATTTGCTTTATCAGTGCTATTTGTTCTATGTTATGTATTTTCCTATCTAAAGCTTGGAATTTATGATAGTGATAAATGTATTATGCTCATACTTATATGTTTATTTAAGGCCATAGAGGGAATTTTTGATGTGTATGAGTGTGAATTACAAAGAAAGCATAAGTTATATCTTGCATGCCAATTTAATTTTGCAAGGGTAGTTATATCTACTGTTGCACTACTTTCTTCTATGTATATGCTAGGTAAATTGGGAACATATGGAATAATCATCTCGCTTATAATATTCATTGTGATCCAGATAATTTTTGGTTGCATATTCTTGTTCACTAAGAAATCTTATTTTGTTGTAGAGTCTAAATTAACAGATGAAACTGGAGAACAGAAATTAAAATTAAAAAGACTTACGATAGAAGTCTTGCCAATATTTCTTGCAACATTTTTAGACTTCTGGATTTTTTCACTACCTAAATATGCTCTTGATATTTTTACAGATAATCACACTGTAGGAATATTCACTATATTATTTATGCCAGCAACACTTATGTATCTATTCGTAAATTTTTTCTTAAGACCATATTTATCAACACTAGCAGATTATGAAAAAGAAAATAATATAGAGGGTTTTAACAAAGTATCCAAAAGAATGTATTTCATCTCCCTTGGAATAGCAATTGCTGGATTTGTATCTGTAGTTACTATAGGTAAGCCAGTTCTTAGCTTAATAGATATGTTTACTGCATATAGATATTCTTCAGTATTAGAAGTGTCTATACCTCTTTTATTATTGATTATCCTTGGCGGGCTTATATATTCTCTTGTAAATGTAAGATATAGTATCCTAGCAATTAAAAATAAACAAAAGCCTATGTTATATTGTTATATTGCTTGTCTCGTAATAGGAATCATTATTGCATGGCAGTTAGTTATGAGATTTGAAATGTATGGAGCAGCATTTGCATTTATTCTAACTATGCTTATATTACTTGGAATGTTATTTATGGTAAAATAAATTTTAATGCTAGTGTTTGATTGAAGGATATATATGTTAGATTGTATTATACTCACATATTCGCCAGATGAAAAATTACTAGAAAATATATCTATGCTTAGAAAGCAGACAATAAAGCCTTCTAACATTTTTATAATTAATACAGACGAGTTTAGATTCAATGTTGATTTAGATATGGATGATAGTGATGAAGTTAAGCTAACTCTAGTAAACATTAAGAAAGAAGATTTTGATCATGGCAAGACAAGGAACATGGCATCAAAATTATCTAACGAAAAATATATTTTGTTTATGACACAGGATGCTATAGCTGTTAATGAAAAACTTATAGAGAACTTAATTAGTGGATTTAACCAATATGAAAATGTCGCAGTTGTATACGGAAGACAGGTCCCAAGAAAAGGCGATTTGATAGAAGAGTTTACAAGAAAATTCAACTACCCTACATATGATATATTGAAGAATAAAGATACTAAGGCCAAATATGGAATAAAAAATATCTTTTTATCTAATGTCTGCGCAATGTATGATAAAAATATATTTGATAAACTTTTAGGATTTAAAGAAAACATCAATTTTAATGAAGATACATTATATGCACATAAGGCAATAGAAAATGGATACAATATACTTTATAAGTCAGATGCGGTTGTATATCATACACATGACTATAGTCCAAGGAAGCAATATGAAAGAAATTATCAGATAGGGGTATCCCACAAAAACAATAAAGAGGTGTTTGGTGAATATAAGACTGTATCTGAGGGTAAGGCCCTAGTCGTTCAGACGATAAAGTATATAATAGCTTCAGATAGGTCTATCATAGAAAAAATAAAACAATTGTTTAAACTAGTAAATATATCCATCGCTAAGTATTTAGGCTTTAGAGCAGGATATAAGAGTGGTAAGTGACATAAGACTAATTAAAAGAATTTAAAGGAGACGAGATGGTATTTATAGAAAATTTTAAAGACGGTGATGCTATTAACGGGATTTATTTTTGTAAATCTAAAAATAAGGCACTAACAAGAAATGGAAGTGATTATTATAATGTTAATCTCCAAGATAAAACAGGTAATATTGATGGAAAGATATGGTCTATTACATCTCCTTCAATAAAAGATTTTGAAGCAGGAAATTTTGTAAGGATAGTTGCAGAAGTTGGTTTATATAAAGAAGTTAAGCAATTAACTATTACATCTATTGATAGGGCAGCTCTAGGGGAATACAACCCCGCAGATTATTATGTTTCATCTAGTAGAAATCTAGATGAGATGAAGAAAGAATTGAGCGATTACATAATATCTATTAAGAAGCCTCATTATAAAGAATTGCTTAAGAAGATTTTTGGAGATGAGAAATTTTACAACGAATTTGTAGTTCATACAGGTGCAAAACAAGTACATCACTCATTTGTATCAGGGCTTCTAGAGCACACACTTTCTGTTGCAAAACTGTGTGATAGCGCATGTGATAATTATGAAATGCTTGATAGGGATTTACTTATTACATCTGCACTATGTCATGACATAGGCAAGGTATATGAAATTGAAAGTGGAATCTCTTATGAAATAACAAGAGAGGGCACATTAATAGGACACGTAATAAAAAGTTATGAGATAGTAAATTCTAAAATAAAAGAAATAGAAAATTTTCCTGAAAAATCTGCTGAAGATTTGTTACATTGTATACTTGCTCACCATGGTAAATTAGAATTTGGCTCACCTAAGGCTCCTGTGTTAATCGAAGCACTCGTATTGTCGTCTAATGATAACCTTGATGCCAAGATGGAAACTATGAAGGAAGAACTTATTAAATTGTCTCAAAAAGGACAGAATGCGACAACAAGTGCTTACAATAAATACCTAGACGGTGGGTATGTTGTTGAAACAAGTAAAGAATAATACATTATAAAATACCTGAAAATATTGTGAAATAATTAAAATATATTTAAATAAATTTGTTATATTTATCAAAAATGTTATAATTAATATATCAAAATGCAAGGAGCTTTTATGAAGAAGAAACTTTGTGCTGCATTAGCATTAGTTATTGCGGCCTTTTTTATAACATCTTGTGCATCTGTTGCAGATTTATCTGGTCAGCCAAGATTGAGAAATGGTGTTAGAAGAGAAGCCGTGGGACTTTTCCCTTCAATATTAGATGTTAAGAAGAAAATTGTTGTTACATCTTTTCCTATATATGAAGCAACTCAAAAAATCATCGCAGGTCATGAAAAAAGATTTGACTTAATTTGGTTGCAGAAAGACGGATCTAATTTACATGAGTTTGAACCTACACCAGAGGCAGTATCTGATGTAAGAAGTGCTGACCTTGTTATTTATATGGGGCAAGCAGGAGATGAGTGGATAGATGAAATAGTAAATGGCGATCAAGAAAATGGTGTAATAAGAAAGTCTATAAATCTCAAAGAATATTTTAACGGTTCACTCCTTCCAACATTATATGAATTAAATTATATGAAAGATTCCCAAGCTGCAGAAAAGAATCAAGCTTATTACAATAGAATGGTTAGAAAAAATAATGAGCTCATGGAGAAGAAGCTTAACCCACAAGTTGCTACGGTAAGTGAGATTGATGCAGCTATAGCTAGAATAGGAGCAGATATAGGTAGAGGTACTGTACAAGAATCTGAAATTAGTAGAGATAAAAAGGAAGATACTACAACCGAAAACATCAATCAGACTGAAGAAACTAATTTAACTTCAGAAAGCAATGCAGAAAAAGAAGAAAAGACATCTACAGAAAATGTAGAAGAAGATACTTTACCTAATTTTGAAATGATGAATGATATGGAAGTGCCTGAGGCTCCTAGCGGAGAATTTGAAACTGTAGAAATACAAACTACCGAAGAAACAACTGAAATGACTAATGAAGAAATAGCACAAATTGTATATGATGAACATTTTTGGTTATCTCTAAGTAATCAACAATATTTAACAAGAATGATTTACCAAACAATCAGTGGAATGGATCAAAAAAATTATAAGGATTATTATAATAATACAGAAAGATATTGTATTACACTCGAAAATCTTGAGAATGAGTATAGAGTTGCTAAGAAGGCTACAAACAAGTATTTTGTAATAGTTCCAGATAAGTTCCCATTTAGATATTTATTCAACGACTTTAAGATAAGCTATAGTTCTGTATATAGAACATGTAATAAGGATGAAGAACCAGACTTGAATAGAATTGACAGACTTGCAGAAATAATAGATGAAAGACAGATACCAGTAGTTATAGTTACAGAACAAAGCGATCAAGAAATTGCAAAACAAGTAATTAGTAAGACTAAAACTAAGGACCAAAAGATACTTGTCATGAACTCACTCCATACTGTATCTCAAGAAGATATAGAAAATGGAATATCATACTTATCACTTATGAGAGAAAATTTAAAGGTTATAAAAGAAGCTCTTAAGCAATGATACAAATTGAGTGCAAAAACCTAAGTTTAGAATATGAACAAAAAATAGTCGCCGAAGGTCTTAGTTTTGTTGTAAATAAAGGCGATTATTTATGCATACTCGGGGAAAATGGTTCAGGAAAAAGCACTTTAATGAAGACTATCCTTGGATTAAAGTCATATAAACATGGGCAGATAATATATGATAATACAATCAAGCAAGGCATAGGATACTTACCTCAGCAGGCAGTTATACAAAAAGATTTCCCAGCATCCGTGAAAGAGATAGTACTATCTGGATTTTTAGGGAAGATGGGTCTTAGGCCTTACTATGCGACTATAGAAAAACAAATTGCCAAGGAAAACTTACAAAAACTACAAATAGAAAATTTAGAAAATAGATGTTTTAGAGAATTATCAGGTGGGCAACAACAGAGAGTTCTTCTTGCAAGAGCTCTCTGTGCAACTAAGGAAGTACTGCTACTTGATGAGCCAGTTGCAGGTCTTGACTATCAATCGACAGAAAAAATGTACGAAATTATTGAAAACTTGAATAAAGAAGGCGTAACAATAATTATGATCTCACATGATTTGGTATCGGCAATAAAATATGCATCTCATATACTCCATATAGGCAAGAAAATATTTTATGGCACAAGAGAAGAGTTTTTAAAAACTGATATTTATAAGGAAACTGTGTAACGTGATTGATAAATTAGTTTCATATTTACAATATCCTTTCGTGCAATATGCACTTATAGTAGGTGTACTAGTTTCTTTGTGTTCTTCGCTACTTGGAGTAACTCTTGTTTTAAAGAGATTCTCATTCATAGGTGATGGACTTTCACATGTAGCATTTGGTGCCATGGCTGTATCTGCAGTTATAGGATTGTCCAAGAATATGCTTTTCATATTGCCTGTTACAATAATATGCGCAGTATTTTTACTAAAGGGTGGAAACAAGAGAATTAGCGGGGATGCAGCACTTGCTATACTGTCGGTCGGTGCACTTGGAATAGGATATCTGCTTATGAATATGTTTTCAACTAGTTCTAATGTATCTGGAGATGTGTGTACAACACTTTTTGGTTCAACATCTATACTTACACTAAAACCATATGAAGTTGGGCTTTCTATAGCACTTTCGGTAATTGTTGTATTTATATTTATATTTTTCTATAACAAAATATTTGCTCTAACATTTGATGAGAATTTTGCAACTGCAACAGGAACAAAAACAGAAGTTTACAATTTACTTATTGCAATACTTACTGCAGTAATTATAGTTCTAGCTATGAATTTAGTTGGCTCGCTACTAATTTCAGCTCTTATAATCTTTCCATCACTTTCTGCGATGAGAGTTTGTAAGAACTTTCTGCAAGTTACAATAGTTAGTGCGATTCTTTCTGTTATATGTTCATTTTTTGGAATTATTGTTAGTATAGTAATAGGAACTCCTGTAGGGTCGACTATAGTTTTAATAAATATAATAGTTTTTGTTTTATTCTATATAATAGGATTGGTTAAAGGGAGACTTGTATGAATAAAAGAATGAATAGAATTTTTAGTTTTGTTTTATTAATAACAGTTGTTCTTCTTACAGTAGGTTGCAGTTCTGGCAGTACAAATAATGTTCAGAATAGATCAGTCGGTAATGGTGCTGCGACAGTTAATGTAGAAGAACTCGCAAGAAAAAGAGCCGAAGCTGAAAGCAAGGCTGCAGCACTTGCAGCAAAAGCAAAAAGCAATCAAGCTTCTACTGCTAATAAGAATCCACAAAGTAATGTTGCTCAGACAAATGCCGCTCCTAAAGTAGATATAGATTTAACAGTTCTATCTCCACAAATGTTACTTGCCGAAGTAAAGAATATTGGAGCAAAATATTATGAGTATGAAGGTAAAGTAATAAAAATCAACGGTCGATTTAATTCATTTGTATATGAAGGAAATAACAAAAGATATTATCAATGCGTCCTATCTGATGCATGTTGTTCATTTGAAAGCGGAACAGGACTAGAGTTTGAATGGGCTGGTGATCATACATATCCAGAAGATTACCCAGACATACAAGATCCTATAACAGTAACAGGACGCTTCACAGTTTATGAAGAAGATGGTAACATGTACGCTACTCTTGCCTCATCTGAAGTGGTATTTTAAAAATTATGACGAATGAAGAATTAATAAAAACTGCATTTGCAGCAAGAAAGTATGCTTATGCCCCATACTCACATTTTAAAGTTGGCGCAGCACTCCTTACAAAAAGCAATAGAGTATATACAGGGTGCAATATTGAAAATGCATCTTTTCCAGCAGGTCTGTGTGCTGAAAAGGTCGCTATATCTAAAGCCATATCAGAGGGTGATAAGGAATTTCTAAAAATTGCAATTGTTGGTGGTAATGAAGACATAGAAGAGCCAAAGGACTATTGTACCCCATGTGGCATCTGCAGACAGACTATGGTAGAGTTTTGTGATAAGAATTTCGAAATCATTCTATTTGATAACGGAATCCCTAAAATTTTCTCCCTTGATCAACTACTTCCGCATTCATTTAATAAAAATGATTTAAAAAAATAACAAATACAGGCTTTTAAATCTTGCAATGTGAGCAAATTCATAATATAATATAAAAGTTATAAATTAAGAATGAGAGGTTTTTATGATTTCAGCAGGCGAATTTAAAAATGGACTTACACTTGAAATAGATGGACAAGTATGTCAAATAATGGAATTCCAACATGTTAAGCCAGGTAAGGGTGCAGCATTTGTACGTACAAAACTCCGTGACATCATCAATGGTGGTGTATTAGAGAGAACTTTTAGACCAACAGAAAAGTTCAACCAAGCAATGATTGAAAGAGAGGATATGCAATTTCTTTACAAAGATGGAAACATGTACTCTTTCATGAACAATAAAACTTATGAACAAATTGCTTTAACAGAAGAACAAGTTGGCGACAGCATGAAGTTTGTAAAGGAGAATGAGACTTGCAAAGTATGTTTCTACAACGGTTCAGTATTCTCAGTTGAGCCACCACAAAAAGTTACTCTTAAGATTACTCATTCAGAACCAGGTGTAAAGGGAGACACACAAACAGGTGCTACAAAGCCAGCTACACTTGAAACTGGAGCAGTAATTCAAGTTCCACTTTTCGTAAATGAAGGTGATGAAGTAATTGTTTCAACAGAAACAGGAAAATACGAATCAAGAGCATAAAACTGAATCCTGCCATACGGCAGGATTTTTAAATTAGTGGCAATGATTTATTGCTTGATACAGGTTCTTTTGATATAATCAAGAAAGCGAAATAGTGGAAGAATATGGACAAATTATATATAGTCATACCAGCATATAATGAAGAAGATAATATAGAAGCAGTTGTTAGAGACTGGCACAAAGTTTTAAATTGTGCTCACGCTGATTCAAAACTTATAGTTGCAGATAGTGGAAGCACAGATAATACACATAAAAAATTAGAAGATCTAAATAAAGAAATTGGAAGAATTGAAATTTTATCTAATACAAGAAAGGAACATGGCCCTAAGCTCATATCATTGTATAAATATGCTATTAAAGAGGGAGCTGATTATGTATTCCAAACTGATTCAGATGGACAAACTATTCCTTCTGAATTTTATCCATTTTGGGACCTAAGAAAAAATTATGATGTCGTATTAGGTAATAGAGTGGTTAGAGGTGATGGGCTTATAAGAAAGTTTATAGAAAATATTGTCTGCCTTTTACTTCGTATTATATTTGGAGTGAAGGTTCGAGATGCCAATGTTCCATTTAGACTTATGAAGGCAAGCGTACTTGATAAGTATGTAGGTAGATTTAAGGATGATTACAATATACCTAATATTATGTTAACTGCATTTTTTGCATACTATAAAGAAAATATGACATTCAGAGAAATAACATTTAAGTCAAGACAGGCAGGAACTAATTCAATTAATATCAAAAAGATTATTAAAATTGGGATAAATGCTATAAGCGACTTTGTCGATTTTAAAAAATCAATGATGAAACAAAATGGTCAATAATAAGATAGATAAAAAATTTATTATCTGCACTATCATAGTATCACTATTTTTTATTTTCTCTATGGTTAATAATCTAATGCACTCACCGCTATGGGGAGATGAATGGACTGAATTTAGTGTATCTAGGGCTGCATTGTTTGATGGAAGTGTTTCGTTACTAAATGCATCAGGTTCTATTGATTTTAAAACCTTACATCACACAATATTTAAAATGTTTCCATTATTTGCAAGGTGCTTAGTTACATTTCAGCCTCCACTATATAATGTTCTAATGCATTTTTATCTCATGATATCTAATAGTTTATTATGGTTTAGATTGTTTAATGTTTTTATATCACTAATTTCAGGAGTTTATCTATATAAAACAATAAAACTACTAAGTAATAAGTGGATGTCACTTGTAGGCCTTGTTCTTTTATCTACGTTTTATCAATGGATATATACTGTTCAGGAATGTTCCGAATACTGTCTCATGCTTCTTTTTGAGTTCATGGCTATATATTATTTTTTAAGATTACAATTAGACATAGATAATGGTAAGCCACTAGACTATAAAACATTACTATTTTTCTTATCCACCGCAACTGCAGCAATATATTCACAGTATGGGGCAGTATTTGTATGTGTTCCTATGATAGTTATATTCTTTATACAAATTTTAGTGGGCAAGAAGGTTGAAGAAATAAAAACTGTCATAAAAACATATATTTTCTATTTTGTATTCCTTGCCATTCCGCTTCTTGTAACATATGTTCGTGTGCAGTTTAGAAATAATAAGCTCACAGAATATACTGTACCTATAGATAAGTCATTTCTTACGGATTTTTTCCCTAACATAGGCAAAATGATATTTTTTATACATGGAGTTAGTCTTAACGAAACCATATCTATTCTTGTAGGACTCGTACTTATCTTAGTGATGGTTTATATATTCTATACAGAAAAAACAAGTAATGTTAAGAAAAACCTCATATTAACCATGGGAATATCGTACACAATATATTATATATTGGTTAAGAAACATATATATGCAATGGTTCATGCAAATCAATCCGGAGGATTTTTTTCTAGATATGCAGTATTTTTTATACCTATAATTGTTCTCCTTATTATCATGAGCTTAGATAAGCTGCTGTTTAGCAAGAAGAAAAGTTTTAAAGTTATAGGATGCATATTATCAATAGTATTAATAATTGAATCTATTTTTTCATATAAGAGAATTTTAAAAAACTGGTATAAGACAGCTGACTTTGAAATGATGAATATTTATATAGAAGAAAAAGGTTATGAAATGCCAACGGTTCTTCTTGGTACAAGTAGGTGGTGTGGCTTTAGAGATTATCTTAAGGATTATATTTCACAAACAAAGATATATGATGAAATCGACTTGGAGTTAGATAGCTTCTGGGTATATGCTGTAGATTGGAGCAAGGAAGCAAATGAAACTATACATAAATTTATAGAAGACTCACCTGAATATAAGGTTACAAAATATTATGACGATGGACGAGATAATCTATATTATTTTTCAAAGTAATAATTCTTTTAATATATAGTATATATAAATAATAGTTTATTGATTTTAGGGCTTATTTTGGTTATAATTAAGTAAATATGTGATTTTAAATGGAGGTTTGTGATGTATAAAGTTCTTCATAGAAAATCTTTGAAAGATTCTGTAACTCAAATTGATGTGTATGCTCCACTCGTTGCCAATAAAGCAAAACCTGGTCAATTTATTATCTTAAGAGTTGATGAGGATGGTGAGAGAATACCACTTACTGTTGCCGGAACTAATAAGGAAGAAGGAACAGTAAAAATCATATTCCAAATAGTTGGTGCTACAACTGAAAAACTAAACCATGTTATGGAAGGAGAATTTATAGCAGATTTTGTTGGTCCACTTGGTAACCCTACAGAAACAGAAGGCCTTAAAAAAGTGTGTATAGTAGGTGGCGGCGTAGGTTGTGCTATTGCCTTGCCACTTGCTCAGGCTTTTCATGAGCAAGGATCCAATGTTACATCTATAGTAGGATTTAGAAATAAAGACTTAATAATATTAGAAGATGAATTTAAAGCAGCAAGTGATAATATGATTATGATGACAGATGATGGAAGTTATGGAAGGAAAGGGTTAGTTACTGAACCACTTAAGGAACTTTTATCAAGTGGAGAAAAGTTTGACATGATAATTGCTATAGGACCACTCATCATGATGAAATTTGTCGTTCTTACAGCTAAGGAATTTAATGCACCTATTACTGTATCTATGAATCCTATAATGATAGACGGCACAGGAATGTGTGGTGGCTGTAGAGTTAAACTTATTAAAGATGGCAAGGCCGTTACAAAATTTGCCTGTGTTGATGGTCCTGACTTTAATGGCTATGAAATTGATTTTGATAGCAGCATGGAAAGAGCTGTTACATATAAAGAATATGAGAAGCATGCATATGATGAAGCATGTAATTTGTTTAAGAAGGAGGTTGTGTAATGGCACTTAATCCTAAAAAACATGAGATGCCAACTCAAGATCCTAAAGTAAGAGCTGGTAATTTTAAGGAAGTTGCTCTTGGATATACAGCAGAAATTGCTGTAGAAGAAGCTGAGAGGTGTCTTAATTGTAAGAATAGACCTTGCGTAGAAGCATGTCCAGTAAATATTCATATTCCAGAATTTATTTCTTTAATGAAAGAAAAAAAGTTTGAAGAGGCATACCAGGAAATATCTAAAACATCTGCACTTCCTGCTGTTTGTGGTAGAGTGTGTCCACAAGAAAAACAATGTGAAAGTAAATGTACTATGGGTATAAAGATGGAACCTGTAGGAATAGGAAGACTAGAGCGTTTTGCAGCAGATTATCACAATGAGAATTGTAAAGAAGCTCCTAAAAAACCTGTATCTAATGGCCACAAAGTAGCAATTATAGGTTCTGGTCCTGCAGGACTTACATGTGCAGGTGACCTTGCAAGAAATGGATATGAAGTTACAATTTTTGAAGCGCTTCATAAAGCAGGTGGAGTTCTTGTTTATGGAATACCAGAATTTAGACTTCCAAAAACTATAGTGCAAAAAGAAATTGATAATTTAATTGCCATGGGTGTTGATGTACAAACAAATGTAGTCATAGGCAGAACACTTACTATAGATGAATTGTTTAATCAAGGATATGAGGCAGTATTTGTTGGATCTGGTGCAGGACTTCCAAACTTTTTAAATATTCCTGGCGAGGATTTAAAAGGTGTTTATTCTGCCAATGAATATTTGACAAGAACAAACTTAATGAAAGCTTATGCCAATGATTCAACAACTCCAATTATCAAAGCAGATAAAGTATGTGTTGTTGGTGGTGGTAATGTTGCTATGGATGCTGCAAGATGTGCAAAAAGACTTGGAGCAAGTCATGTTTATATAGTTTATAGACGTAGTATGGAAGAACTTCCTGCAAGAAAAGAAGAAGTTGAACATGCTGAGGAAGAGGGAATAGAGTTTAAACTATTAAACAATCCAGTAGAGATAATTGGATATGAAAACAAGGACGATAAGAGAGATCCAAGAAATGGTGATGTCATTGCTATAAAATGTGTCAAGATGGAACTTGGAGAACCAGATGCCAGTGGTAGAAGAAAACCTATACCTGTTCCAGGTAGTGAGTTTGAGATTCCAGTTGATGTAGTAATAGTTGCAACAGGAACTTCTCCAAATCCACTTATAAAGAGTACAACGCCAGGACTCAATGTTAATGACCATGGATGTCTTATAGTAGATGAAAATACAATGACAACAAGAAAGGGAGTTTTTGCAGGCGGTGATGCAGTTACAGGTGCAGCAACAGTTATATCTGCAATGGGCGCTGGAAAGCAGGCAGCAAGTGCGATAATGAACTTTATTGAAAAGAAGTAAGATGTTCAATATCTCTAAAAAATGTCTTGCTCTTAATGCTATCTATATGAGCTTATATATACTGCTAACCATACTTTTGCAACCATTTAGTTATGGTCCTGTACAAGTAAGAATTTCCGAAAGCTTATGTATACTGCCTTTATTTGATAAATTGTCAATTATATCTATAAGTCTAGGCTGCATGATAGCTAATTTCTATAATGGCAATATCATAGATGTGATATTTGGAACGCTCGCAACTTTGATAGGACTTATTTTTACATATAAGCTTAGAAAGAAAAACTTTTTTGTTGCAACTTCTCCAACCCTTATATCCAATGCAGTTATAATCCCCTTTGTTCTAAAATATGGATATGGAATGCACGAAGTAGTGGTATATACTGAATTTTTTATTATACTGCTTGGCGAGGCTATCAGTGTATATTTGCTGGGATATCTTATTAAACCTCTAATAGAAAAGAATTATAAATAGAAAAGCCTGATTTAGGGCAAATATGAAAATTAGCACTCTGACCTTGACAGTGCTAATTTTTTATGTTATTATCTCTTGCGCTAGAATTTAAGGCATTTGCCTAAGGCAAATGATTAAAAATATAGTAAATATCAATAAAATACGGAGGATATAATTATGAAGCTTAGACCATTACTTGATAAGGTAGTTTTGGAGCAGATAATTGCTGAGGAAAAAACTGCATCTGGTATAGTGTTACCAGGAGGCGAGAAGGAAAAGCCAATGGAGGGCAAGGTAGTTGCTGTAGGCCCAGGCGGCATGGTAGACGGTAATGAGGTAAAAATGTACGTTAAGGAAGGAGACCATGTAATATATTCAAAATATTCAGGTAGTGACATAGAAATAGACCATAAGAAATATGTAATAGTAAAACAAAATGATATCCTAGCTGTGATGGAATAATAGGATTGTAGGATATAGGAGGTATAACAATGGCAAAATTAATTAAATCAAGCGACGAAGCAAGAGTTGCTCTTGAGGCAGGAGTTCAGGCAGTAGTTGATGCTGTGTCAGTTACTCTAGGACCTAAGGGCAGAAATGTAGTATTAGAGAAAAGTTATGGTGCACCACAAATTATTAATGATGGTGTAACAATTGCTAAGGAAATAGAACTTGAAGATGGTTTTGAAAATCTTGGTGCTCAACTTGTTAAGGAAGTTGCAGCAAAAACTAATGATACTGCAGGTGATGGAACAACAACAGCAACAGTTCTTGCTGGAGCCATGGTTCATGAAGGTATGAAGAATCTTGCAGCAGGAGCTAATCCAATCATACTCAGAAAAGGTATGCAGAAAGCTGTAGATGAAGTTGTAGAATCAATCAAAAAACAAAGCAAGGCAGTAGGCGGTAAGAATCAGATTTCAAGAGTTGCAGCAATAAGTGCAGGAGATGATACAGTAGGTGAACTTGTTGCAGATGCAATGGAGAAAGTTACTAAAGATGGCGTCATCACTGTAGAAGAATCTAAGACAATGAAGACAGAACTTGATGTAGTAGAAGGAATGAAATTCGATCGTGGCTATGTTAGTGCATATCTATGTACAGATACAGAGAAGATGGAATGTGATCTTGATAGCCCATATATATTTATAACAGATAAGAAGATTAGCAATCTTCAAGATATACTCCCACTTCTTGAAGAAATAGTTAAGAGTAGCTCTAAGCTTTTAATTGTTGCAGATGATATTGAAGGTGAAGCTCTTACAGCACTTATAGTTAATAAACTTCGTGGAACATTCAATGTATGTGCAGTTAAGGCTCCAGGATATGGCGATAGAAAGAAAGAAATGCTTGCAGATCTTGCAATTCTCACAGGAGGTTCAGTAATTAGTGAAGATCTTGGTAAGGAATTAAAAGATGCAACAATAGCAGATTGTGGAAAGGCTAAGTCTGTTAAAGTAACAAAGGATGATACAATAATTGTAGATGGCCTTGGAGATAAGACAGAAATTAAGAATAGAGTAGAACAAATCAAGGCACAGATTGCATCATCTACTTCTGAATTTGATAAAGAAAAATTACAAGAGCGTCTTGCAAAATTATCTGGTGGAGTTGCAGTAATTAAAGTTGGTGCAACAACAGAAACAGAAATGAAAGAGAAGAAGCTTCGTATAGAAGATGCACTTAATGCAACTAAGGCTGCAGTAGAAGAGGGAATTATTGCAGGTGGTGGTTCAGCATTCATACATGCAATCAAGGATGTAAAAAAGGTAGTTGATAGTTTAGAAGGTGATGAGAAGACAGGAGCCAACATAGTTCTTAAAGCTCTTGAAGCACCACTTCATAAGATTGCAGAAAATGCAGGTGTTGATGGATCTATAGTTGTAGACAAAGTTAAAAATTCAAATGCTGATATGGGATATGATGCATACACTGATGCATATGTAAATATGATTGACTCTGGAATTTTGGATCCTGCCAAAGTTACAAGATGTGCTCTTCAAAATGCTGCTTCAATTGCAAGCACACTTCTTACAACAGAGGCCGCTGTAGTTTCTAAAAAAGAACCACTCCCTCCTATGCCAGGTGGCGGAGCAGGCGGAATGGGAATGATGTAAACAAATTTTAGAATTTGTTCATCATTTGCCTAAGATGGCCATAAAAAAGTCCAAATAGGCTTGTACCAAAAAAAGTGCCTTAAAATCTATATTTTTACCTATTTTGCTTGACAAATAGTAAAAATATAGGTAAAATAAGCAAATATTAAAAAAGAGCGAAAAATATAAGCTTTTTCGTTACAGGAGGAAATATGAATAAATCTGAATTAATAGTAGCTTTAGCAGAAAAGACAGGACTTGGTAAGAAGGAAGCAGAAGGTGTTATCAACGCTTTTACAGGTATTATTGAGAAAGAACTTAAGAGTGATAGCAAAGTAGCAATTTCTGGCTTTGGAACATTCGAAGTTTCTAAGAGAAAAGAACGTGAAGGTATCAACCCAAAGACTAAGGAAGCTATCAAAATCAAGGCTTCTAAGGCTCCTAAATTCAAACCAGCAAAAAGCTTTAAAGAACTCATCAATAGCTAATAATTAAGAACTTTATTTATAATAAAGGACTTGAGACTTGATAAGTATTTAAAAGTTAAACAAGTCATTAAGAGGCGCACCATTGCCAACAAATTATGTGACAATGGATGCGTCTTGGTGAATGGCAAAGTAGTGCGTGCTTCATACGAAGTGAAGGAAAATGATCAAATTTCCATTCAATTCGGAGCACGCATTATTAATCATAAGGCAGAAAATGTTGAAAAAAATAATTAAAAATAAAATAATTCTAATTTTCCTCATAGTCGTTTTATGGGTTTTAATTGCATTTGCCAAGAAGCAACAAATTGGTGCAATAGCAAAGCAAGCCGAAGTTGAAAGATCAATAGAAAGTATAGAGGCAAATATTGCATACGAAGAAAGCAGGGAAGTAGATTTAAAGAAAAAGCAAACTTTCCAAAAGACGAAAGAATATATAGAAGATATAGCAAGACAAAAGCACGGACTAATAGGTCCAGACGAAATAATTATTAAACCTAGTGAATAATTAAAAAATGATAGAACTCGATAATTTTAAAAGTACATTGAATGAACTAGCAAAGCCACTTTCAGAAGTAAAAGGGGCTTTAAATTTGGATGTGAAAAAAAATAGAATTTCAGAAATAGATCTTGCAATGCAAGAACCAACATTCTGGAATGATGTAGATAAAGCTAATAAACTCGCAAGAGAATCTAAGATATTAAAAAGTGAAGTTTCAGATTTTGAAAGACTCAGCCAGACATATGAAGACATAGAAACATTGATTGAAATGGGATACGAAACTAATGATGAATCTCTTGTTAAGGAAATAGAATCAGAAATTAAATTATTCAAGGATGAGTTAGAAGAAATACATACTAAACTTTTATTTTCTGGTGAGTATGATGCAGAAAATGCAGTCGTGTCAATTTTTGCTGGCTCTGGTGGAACAGAAAGCTGTGACTGGGCATCTATACTTTATAGAATGTATACAAGATTTGCAGAACGTAAAGGATTTAAGTGCACAGTTATAGACTTTGAAGAAGGTGATGTAGTCGGAATTAAAACAGTAGTGTTTAGAATTGAAGGTGAATATGCTTACGGATTTATGCGTTCTGAGAATGGAGTTCATAGACTTGTTCGTATGTCACCATACAACGCACAAGGAAAGAGAGAGACTTCATTCGTTCGTTGTGAAGTAATGCCAGACTTGAAGGAAGATCTTGATATAGAAATAAAAGATGACGAGTACGAAATGACAGCTTATAGATCATCTGGAGCAGGCGGCCAACATATTAATAAAACTTCATCAGCAGTAAGAATAGTTCATAAGGCAACAGGTATAGTTGTAAATTGCCAAGAAGAAAGAAGTCAATTCCAAAATAAAGAAAAAGCTCTCCAAATGCTTAAAACAAAACTCTATATGTTAAAAAAGCAACAGGCAGATGCAAAATGGTCAGACATAAGAGGTGAAGTTAAGGAGAATGGATGGGGCTCACAAATTAGATCATACTTCTTACAACCATATAGACTTGTAAAAGATTTAAGAACAGGAGAAGAAACAAGCAATTCAACTGCAGTACTTGATGGAGATATAGATAGATTTATAAGTGCATATCTTAAGTGGCAACAACTTGGTTGTCCTGATAGAAAAGCAGTAGATGCAGAATAAATATACATTATGAAATACAATTTTAAATTCAAGTTAAGTAAAATAGATATATGGCAATCATCAATTTACTATACAATATTTTCTGTTAATGGAATATTTAATGTTTTATTTACACTTGCAGCGTGGGCAGCAGGTATTTATCTTTTAGTTAGTGGAAAGATTTCAGTTTTAAGTGATATGCAAAAGATTCTAATTTTCTTTTGTGCAATTTTATTTCCTATAATTTCTCCCATACTAATTTGGTTTAGAGTAAGTGCAAGAGAAAAAGTAAATCCTCAAAAGGAAGTAGAATTAGAAATAGGTGATGATGGACTTAATATCATTATAGAAGGTAAGAAGGGCCACCTCCTTTGGGAACAGATATATAAGATAAAAAAGCGCCCTACTATGCTACTTTTTATGATGGATACTCTTCATGGTTTTATATTACCGAAATCCGTTCTAGGAAATAACGATAAATTCGATGAAGTTTATCAATATTCTAAGGAAAAGCATGATATAGCAATGGAGGTATTAAAGAAAGAAAACCGTCCTCCAAAACCACTAACACCTGACCAAGAAGTAAATATAGGCTCAGGTTCAGAAAATGTGGTATCTCCAAGGGATGAAAAAAATACTAGCATTGTAAATAACAACAAGAAAGAAAAAAGTTTGCAAGAGCTCGCAAACCTTGCTAAAAATTTAGATAATAAAGATGAAAAAGTTTAAGATAGGTGAAGAAGAAAAATTAATAGATGTAGCAAAGTTTTTAATATCTAATTCTAATAAAGATAAAAATATAATTTCTATGAGCGGGGACTTAGGAGCAGGTAAAACTGCTTTATCTAAAAAAATAGCATCTGCCCTTAAGATAAAATCAGAAATAACTTCTCCAACATTTACTATAATTAAAGAATATACTACTCAAGATAAAACCTTTAAACATCTATATCATTTTGATGTCTATAGAATTAAAGATACTAGTGAATTAGATAATATAGGTTTTTTTGAATACTTATATAAAGATAATTCTTTATGTCTGATAGAGTGGGGAGATAAAATAAGAGACCTGCTTCCAGATGAAAAAACAATAGATGTGAAAATTGAGATAGAAGGGAATGTGCGCAATATAGAAATAGGAGGAATATGATGAAAGTTGTTTTGGGTCTTTCAGGTGGAGTTGATTCTTCATATAGCGCCCGCTATCTTATGAACCTTGGATACGAAGTCATTGGCGTTACTATGCAAGTTTATGAAAACACTCCAAGTAATAGCGACATAGAAGATGCAAAAAATCTTGCTAAGTTTTTAGGTATAGAACATCATGTCATAGATATGAGAAAAGAATTTAGAGATCATGTTATCAGTAAATTTGTAGATGATTATCTTAATGCAAGAACTCCAAATCCGTGTGCAGTATGTAATAGATATGTGAAATTTAAATTTTTATTAGATGCTAAAGAAAAGTTTGGCGCAGATAAAATTGCAACAGGACATTATGCAAGAGTAATATATGATGAAGAAACAAAAAGATATGCAATAGCTAAGAGTAAATATGCCGAAAAGGATCAATCATATATTTTATATGATCTAACTCAAGATCAATTAAAAGATTTAATCTTACCGCTTGCAGATTATACAAAAGTTCAAGTTAGAAAGATGGCAGAGGATAGTGGGATTACTCTTTCCAACAAGAGAGACTCTTTCGATATATGTTTTATTAAGGATGGCGATTATAAAAGATTTATAAGAGATGAAAAACTTGGTGCCGATTATAGAGAAAGAATTGCATCAGGAGAAAATGAAATTCCCTTCCTCCAAAAAGGTTATTTTGTTGATAAAGAAGGAACTATACTTGGGTGGCATGAAGGAATAATTAATTATACTATAGGACAGCGTAGAGGAATTTCTATTGATGTCGGAACAATTAATAAGAAGAGTAAATTAAAATTTACTGATAGAGCATTCGTTGGAGATATAGATGTAGAAAAAAATCTAGTAACATTAGTTAGCGATGAAGACTTATATAAAGATGAGCTATATTGCGATAATGTTAATTTCCAAGTATATGAAGATATAGCAGAACCTACAAGAGCCCTATGTAAAATACGCTATAAAGATAATGGCGAATATGGTATACTATCTAAAGAAGGAAATGGCGTATATAAGTTTAGGTTTGATAAGAAGGTTAGAGCAATAGCTAGAGGTCAAAGTGCCGTTTTCTATATAGATGATAAGATATTATGTGGTGGCATAATCAAATAATGAAAATTAATAAAAATATTGTTTTTATTGTTGCAATAGTATTATCTATGGCAATAGTTTTTACATCTTGCACTAATGGAGTAGTAACTTCTAGTGAAGTTAGTCAGAGTGAAACCGAGGAAGAAGTAAGCAAATATGACAAAATTCCAGTAAGTATTAGTGACGATATGGAGTTTGCTGAGTTTTCTAAGATAAAAACTGGAACAGCATATTTATATAAACAAAAAGAAAGAAAAGTAATTCTAGGACGTTTTGCCCCTGTCATTGCCATAAATGCAGGACATGGAACAGAAATACCACAAGGAACTACAACTCTATCTCACCCAGATGGTTCACCAAAGGTTACAGGGGGAACTACAAAGGAAGGGGAAGTTTATAGTAGTGCTATATCTAAGGGAATGACCTTTCTTAGTGGAGTAAAAGAATCTGAAGTAGTACTTCTTCTTGCAATGTACCTTAAGGAAGAACTTTTAGAAATGGGTTATGATGTTCTTATGATAAGAGAGCAGATAGATACCCAGCTTGATAATATTGCAAGGACAGTTCTTGCTAATAATTATGCAGATATGCATATTTCATTACATTATGACTCTACAGATACTGATAAAGGAATTTTTTATTGTTCCACACCAAGCAGCAAGAAGTATAGAAGAATGTATCCAGTAAGTGAAACATTTGAGAAGAATGATTTACTTGGAGATACTATTGTCGCAGCTCTAGCATCTCAAGGAGAGAAAATTTTTGGTAGTGGCAAACTACCTATGGACCTAACTCAAATGTCTTATACTAAGATACCAAGTATAGATATAGAACTTGGAGACAAGGCATCTCTGCATACCCCAGATAGACTTAAAGAGCTTGCAAGCAGGCTCGCACTAGCAATTTACTGCATACCACTAGAAAATTTTAGTGATTAAATAATAATAGGATAATATGAGAAATTTAACACTTCTTACAGATTATTATGAGTTGCTCATGATGCAATCTTCCTACAATGAATATGGCGAAGATGAACCATATGCATGTTTTGACATGTTTTATAGAAACAATCCATATGGTAACGGTTTTGCAGTTTTTTGTGGTTTAGATGAATTAGTAGAATATATTAAAAATCTTAAGTTTGAAAAAGATGATATAGAATATTTACAAAGTCTTGGAATATTTAAAAAAGAATTTCTTGA
>CAMJPD010000006.1 GCA_946407765.1 uncultured Lachnospiraceae bacterium | reverse complement strand
CTTAACCTTTGTTCCTTCGAACATTTTTTCGATGGCTTCCTTGATTTGGATCTTATTAGCTTCTTTACATACAAGGAATGTGTACTTCTTCTGGCCCATTTCGCTCATTGAACTTTCTGAAACGATAGGCTTTTTAATTACATCATAGTATTGTAGCTTAGCCATTATGCATACACCTCCTCAATATTTTTAACTGCATCTTTTGTAACTAATACCTTGCCGAATTTCATTATGTCATATACATTGATTTCGTTAACGCCAGATGTTTTAACGCCTTCTATATTTCTTGCTGATAAAATTACATTTTGGTCATTCTTATCAAGAACTACGAATGCCTTTTCAAGCTTTAAACTATTGAGCATGTTTTGGAATTCTTTAGTTTTGATTTTGTCCATAGCAATTTCTTCAATTACATAGAAGTTATTTTCCTTAACTGCATTTGTAAGAGCGCTTTTTAAAGCTAACTTCTTTTCTTTCTTATTGAGTTCTACAACGTAGTCTCTTGGAGTAAGTGCGAATACCATTCCGCCACCTTTCCATTGTGGTGCTCTTATTGTACCTTGTCTTGCATGTCCTGTTCCCTTCTGTCTCCATGGTTTCTTACCACCACCACGAACTTCTGATCTTGTTTTAGTTTTAGAAGTTCCTTGTCTTTTATTTGCAAGGATGCTCTTTACTGCCTTATGTAGAATGTGTTCATTAACTTCTACATTGAATATTTCATCTTTAAGATTAATATTGCTAGTAACTTCACCCTTCATGTTATAAACGTTTACAGTAGCCATTATTACTTACCCCCCTTAACTGATTCAGTTAGAGTTACAAGTGATTTGTTTGGTCCTGGAACGCTACCCTTGATAAGTATGAGATTCTTTTCTAAGTCAACTTTAACTATTTCAAGGTTTTGTGTTGTTATAGTTTGAACTCCCATGTGACCTGGCATACCTTTGCCTTTATAAACTCTACCTGGTGTTGTTGCTGAGTTGTTAGAACCTTGGTGTCTATGAAATTTTGAACCGTGCTTCATAGGTCCTCTATGTTGTCCAAGACGTTTAATTGCACCTTGGAAACCTTTTCCTTTTGAAATTCCACTTGCATCAACTACATCTCCATCTTGGAAAATATCTGCTTTAATTTCTTGACCAAGACTATAACCACTTACATCTTCAAATCTAAATTCTCTAATGTAACGTTTTGGTGATGCTCCTGATTTTTTCAAATGCCCAAGTATTGGTTTGTTTAAAAGTTTTTCTCTTATGTCTCCAAAACCTACTTGAATTGCATCGTAACCGTCTGTGTCCTTAGTTTTAATTTGAAGCACTGTGCAAGGACCTGCATTAAGAACAGTTACTGGAATGATTTCACCCTTATCGTTCCAGATTTGGGTCATTCCTACTTTTGTTGCTAAAATTCCCTTCTTCATTTTTACTCCTTATTTTTTTGTAATGTAGGAACTCAAATTAAGTTCGCATTACTCATTTTATGCTTTTTTCATTTTGACTGTCATGTCAACGCCAGCAGGTACTGTAATCTTACTTGCTGTTTCAATAAACTTTGGTGTTGGATTAATTACGTCAATTAATCTTTTGTGTGTTCTCTGCTCGAATTGTTCACGTGAATCTTTGTGTTTGTGAACTGAACGAAGGATTGTAATAATTTCCTTCTTTGTTGGAAGTGGAACTGGACCAGAAACTTGGAATCCCATCTTCCTTGCTTGATCAACAATGTTTGCACAACTTGAATCAATAAGCCTATGGTCATACGCTTTTAAAATAATTCTCATTACTGTTTGACCTACCATCTTAAGCCTCCTAAAAATAATTTGTCTGTGAATTATGCGTGTGCATTTTGAAGTACTTTAGTAAAATTAGTTTTAATTTCCTTATTGTTTTGAAATTTTACACGCTCTCGTGCGTTCTAATTTTACTGCTTAAAAAAATACACTTGCGGCATGTTAAAAATTAAACTTTTAACCGGCTCGATTGTAAAAACCTACTAATGCTGTGTATTTTAGCATTTTGTAGCAACCTCACAATCTCATAGCGCCGTTTTGTCACAGCTGGAAAATATTACCATATTTAGAGATTTTGTGTCAATACGAATTTTGGGCGGTTTTTTGTCACATTTGCCCTTATGATGCCCCTATTTAGTGATTTAATATATTTACTGATTATATATAGTAAGAAACTAATTTTCTATCCAATCTACCTGCGTGGTCCCGTGGTTCGTAAGAAAATCATTGGCCATCTTAAAATGACCACATCCTATAAAACCAGAATGGGCACCAAGTGGTGATGGATGAGATGATTCTAGGATTAGTAAAGGTTTATCTTTTATAACATTTTCTTTTATGAGAGATAATTTTTCTCTTGCACTATTTCCCCACAACATAAACACTGTAGGATTTTTAGTTTTGCAAATTTCTATAATAGTATTATCTGTAAACTCTTCCCATCCTTTATTTTTATGAGACAGTGGTTTATTTTCTTCTACTGTAAGTATTGTATTAAGAAGAAATACGCCTTGCTTTGCAAGAAATATAAGGTCGCCACTTTTTCTAGGCAAATATTTCCTATCATAATTTCTATCTATTTCCTTAAATATGTTAACAAGTGATGGAGGAATAGGAGCATTTTTATTTACTGAAAAGGCAAGACCCATAGCCTTTCCTTCATTATAATATGGGTCTTGTCCTAATATTACTACTTTAATTTTAGATAAGGGAGTTAATTTATATGCAAGAAGTATTTCATCAACTTTTGGGAATATGGTTTTATTTTTATACTCATCCTTCAAAAAGCATTCTAATTTCTTAAAATATTCTTTTTTTGATTCGCTTTTAACAAAATCATTCCAATCCATACATTTTTATAATACAACTTGAATAGACTATTGTAAAGTGCTAAACTTGGTATAGAGGTGATGAATATGAAAAATATTTTATTATCAATTTTAATTTTATCAATTATGTTTTCTTTCGCAGGCTGTACTAAGCAGGGTGAAGCTAAGATTCCAGAGATTGCAGAAGAATCAATGGAAACTGCCAGACGTGATAGTGGAACACCGCTCCCTATTCACACACCTAATAGACTCTTAGAAGGAAAATCATTTTCTATAATACTTAATACTAATCCTACAACAGGTTTTGACTGGAAATTTGAATACAAGGGTGACGGTTTACTTAATAACTACATGAATGAACAATCTACACCTCCACGAGGAATTACAGGTGCAGGATTCCAGAGAGCATACTTCTTCAAAGCTGAACGTCCTGGTGACTGCGATATAGTATTCTCTTACAAGAGAGATTGGGAAGGTGGAGATACTTCAACAATCATGACTTACTCATTCAAGATTGATGCAAACTTAAATATAAAATTTGTATCAAGGAAAATTGATCAAGGACCAGGATATGCAGAAAACCCAGATTTCTATAATGGAATCGAAGGTGAAGAAAATTAATAAAATATATTCTTAAAAAAATGGGCCTAGGCCCATTTTTTTAATTCATATTTGCTATAAGATCTCTACCTCTGTAATAATCTTCATATGCCTCATAATCTGCATCAGATACTAGATTGAAATAATATTCTTTACCACCCACCAGTTTATCACTGCCATTCAACACAGATATTTTAGTCACAAACAATCTTTGCGAATTATCTTCTCCTCTTAAATCATTAAATGTATGTCTTGGGATAACTTGTCCAACTTCTCCTCTTACCATCATTCCATCTTGAGTTCTAACTATTGCTGTCTGCGTACCAACAGTTTCATAATAATACTGCTCTACTTTATATGCACTAGCAAAAACGCTTGAGTTTAATAATGTTATAGTAAAACTTGGATTGTTTTTAATTATGTAACCATTTACATTTCCTGCAGTCTTGGGATTAACTATAGTATCTGAATATAAATAATCTCCACTTAAAGAAATCTGGACAACATTTATAGCATTAATATCTTCTTGGGTCATACTGTCTGATTCATTTCTTAAACTATTTTCATTTATTTTACTAGGCTGTGGATCAGCTACACTACTACCCACTCTTTTTTGTGCACCAGGGCTTATTGCAGTCATATCATCACTAGTTACAACTGCAGACGCATAAGTCTTACTTATTATAGATGCAGAAAATATAAGTGCTATCAATATCGAAGAAAATATTACCTTAATAAAATTCTTTTTTCCTTTTTGTAAAATCTTTTCTTCTTTAAAATCATTTGGCTCAAAAGAAAGTTTTGGATCTGTTACTTTATTATTATCAAAAGTAACACCTCCGCCTTCTATATCTCTTCTTGCATCACCTTTTGATTTATCAAAACCAGATTTTACAAGAAGGTCGCATATATCAAGCTTTCCATCACGGCCTGCATCAAAATCCGACTTAGATAAATTAAGAACTGGCATATTTTCTGTATTGCCACCACCAGCAAATATATTTTTTGCACCATCTTCTGCTTTTTTTGCTTCATCTGTGCCATGAACTAAAGCAGTAAGTTCGAATGCTAATTTTTCCTTAGCCCTATTTAATTCTTGACCTTTAAGCTTTGCAAACTCGTCTATTTCTTCTACTGGGACAAATGTGAGTAGATTTAAGCACTTAATTACGTCGCTATCATCTACATTTCTCCAATATTGATAAAAATCAAATGGAGATGTTTTATCAGGATCTAGCCATACTGCACCTGCTGCAGTTTTTCCCATCTTCTTTCCTTGTGAATTAAGAAGAAGCGTTATAGTCATAGCATGTGCATCTTTTCCATCTTTTCTTCTTATTAATTCTGTTCCAGCAAGCATATTAGACCACTGGTCATCACCACCAAATTGAAGGTTACAACCATATTTTTTATTAAGATAATAAAAATCATATGCTTGCATGAGCATATAATTAAACTCTAAGAAAGTAAGTCCTTGTTCCATTCTAAGTTTATAACATTCTGCAGCAAGCATTCTGTTTACTGAAAAGTGAGGGCCAACATCTCTTAAAAATTCTAGATAATTTAATGGGCGCAGCCATTCAGAATTTCTAAGCATCATTGCCTTACCCTCGCCAAAATCTATAAACCTAGACATTTGCTTTTTGAAACATTCTGCATTGTGATCTATAGTTTCAACAGTCATCATTTTTCTAAGGTCAGTTCTTCCAGATGGGTCGCCTACCATTGCAGTACCATCACCAATTAGTGCAACAGGTTTATTACCTGCCATCTGAAGTCTTTTCATAAGTGAGAGAGCCATGAAGTGACCTACGTGGAGTGAATCGGCTGTAGGATCAAAACCTATATAAAATACAGCCTTGCCATCATTAACAAGACTACTTATTTCTTCTTTATTAGTAACTTGTGCTATAAGTCCTCTTCTAACTAATTCGTCATATACTTTCATTTTCTACTCCATACTCAGTAAACTTTATTAAATTCTTTTTCCGTACATATTATTGAAATAATTTTGATACTCGCCGCTTATTATATGTTCCCACCAAGGTCTATTTTCTAGATACCACTTTATTGTATATTTTATTCCATCTTCAAATTTTGTTTCTGGCTTCCAGCCAAGTTCTCTTTCTATTTTTTCTGGATTGATTGCATATCTAAGATCATGACCTGGTCTATCAGTTACATATTTTATAAGAGACTCTGGTTTTCCAAGTTCTTTTAAAATAATTTTGACTACATCTATATTTGCTTTTTCATTATGACCGCCTACGTTATAAACTTCGCCTACTTTTCCTTTCCTTACTATCAAATCTATTGCTTTGCAGTGATCAAGAACGTAAAGCCAGTCTCTTACATTTTTTCCTTCTCCATATACAGGAAGTGGCTCATCATTTAGAGCCCTTTGTATCATAAGTGGAATAAGTTTTTCTGGGAAATGATATGGACCATAATTATTAGAACATCTACTTATAGTTACAGGAAGATTAAATGTTCTATAGTATGCAAGAGTAAGAAGATCTGCACTTGCTTTAGATGCACTATAAGGAGATGATGCTTTAATTTTATAATTTTCATCAAACATAAGTTCTGGTCTATCTAGTGGAAGATCTCCATAAACTTCATCTGTTGATACTTGGTGAAATCTTTTAAGATTATATTTTTTAGTTGCATCAAGAAGAACCTGGGTTCCTAGAACATTTGTTTTTACAAAAACATCTGGTTCAAGTACGCTTCTATCTACATGAGATTCTGCTGCAAAATTTATTATTACATCTGGCTTTTCGCTCTCACATAATTCATAAACAAAATCTCTATCACATATATCGCCCTTTATAAATTTAAAATTCTTTTTATCCTTAAGTGGTTCTAGAGTTTCAAGATTTCCTGCATAAGTTAACTTATCAAGGCAGATGATGGTATCATCTGGATATGTATTAACCATATAATGACAGAAATTTCCGCCTATAAAACCTGCACCGCCTGTTACTATTATCTTCATCTAAGTTCTCCATTTACCATATATATTTTCCATCAAGTACGTCTCTTAAATATTTGCCATATTCATTCTTAGAATACATCCCAGCAGCTTCTTCTATTTTTTCTCTAGAAATCCATCCATTAACATATGCAATTTCTTCAAGGCAGGCAATTTTTCTATGTTCATGAGTTTCAACTGTGTGAACAAAATTAGTTGCTTCAACAAGACTTTCGTGTGTTCCTGTATCAAGCCATGTATATCCTCTACCAAGAAGTTCTACATTTAAATTTCCTTTTTCTAGATATATTCTATTTAAATCTGTAATTTCAAGCTCTCCTCTTTTAGATGGCTTTATACTTTTTGCATAATCAACAACATTTTTATCATAGAAATATAAACCTGTTACACAGTAATTAGATTTTGGATGTTCTGGCTTTTCTTCTATAGATATTGCTTTCTTATTCTTATCAAATTCTACTATACCAAACCTTTCTGGGTCTTCTACATAATATCCAAAAACTGTTGCACCATTTTCTCTTCCTGCTGCAGCCTTTAATCTTTCATCAAGACCATGGCCATAGAAAATATTATCTCCAAGAACCATACTACATGCATCACCGTTTATAAACTTTTCTCCAATTATAAATGCTTGAGCAAGACCATCTGGTGATGGCTGCACTGCATAACTTAAATTTATTCCAAATGCGCTACCATCTTGAAGAAGAGCTTCAAAACGGGGAGTATCTTCTGGAGTTGAAATTATAAGTATATCCTTTATCCCTGCTCTCATAAGAACAGAAAGAGGATAATAAATCATAGGCTTATCATAAACTGGAAGTAACTGTTTACTTGTTACTTTAGTAAGTGGATATAATCTTGTTCCTGAACCTCCAGCAAGTACTATTCCTTTCATAATATCTCCTATTTATAAGAGTTGCATGTTAGCAAGTTTGCAAACTTGTTTCATCTCTTCTGGCCAAACTGATGCTTGAACCTCACCTATATGTGCTTTTCCAAGAAGAAGCATGCAAAGGCGCGACTGACCTATACCGCCGCCTATTGTATATGGATAAACTTTATTAATTACATTTTGATGATAAGGAAGATTTAATCTTTCCATCTGTCCTGCTTTTTCAAGTTGAGTGAGCATAGAGTTTTCATCTACTCTTATTCCCATACTAGATAATTCAAGTGCAATTTCAAGTGGTTGATACCAGAAAAGTAAATCTCCATTAAGCTGCCAGTCATCATAGTCTGGTGCTCTTCCATCATGTGGCTTTCCATCTGATAATTTTTCGCCTATTCTTTTTATAAATACACAGCCGTATTCCTTAGCTATTAAGTTTTCTCTTTCCTTTGGAGTTTTATCTGGATACTTCTTAAGTAAATCCTCACTGTCTATGAATGTTACATCCTCTGCAAGTTTATAAACAGCTTGTGGATACTTATACCAGATAACATGTTCCATATATTTTATAACTTTAAATATAGTTCTTACTGTCTTTTCTAAAGTTTCTATATTTCTTTCTTCTTTAGTTATAACCTTTTCCCAATCCCACTGATCTACATAACAAGAATGAATATTATCTAAATCTTCGTCACGTCTTATTGCATTCATATTAGTATAAAGACCGCTACCAGGCTCAAAACCATATCTATATAGTGCATCTCTTTTCCATTTTGCAAGAGATTGAACTATTTCCATCTCAGTTCCTGTAATGTCTTTTAAGTCAAATGAGACTTTTCTTTCTACTCCATTTAGATCATCATTTAATCCTGAAGATTTTGCAACAAACATAGGAGCACTTATACGCTCTAAATTTAATTCCTTGGCGATTTCTTTTTGGAATACATCTCTTACATATTTGATAGCATCCTGTGTTTCTCTAATGCTGAGAACAGGGTCATATTTTTTTGGGATTATTAGCATGTGTCTCCTTTAATTTAGGTAATTTCGTATCAAAATATATTTTACAACAAAATATCTTTTATGTCATCTATATCTTTAACTGAATTATCATCTATATGATATAAGTAGCATGGTTGCTTTCCTATGATTTTACCCGCACCCTTATCTCCACTAATCCCCAGTATTTCATCAAAAAATTTACTGCTTGCAAATGCAGGTGTAACAGCTTCTAATTCCTCATTGCACATCATTCCTTTTAAATTATTGGATAGAGCGCAATGATAAACAAAATTTACAATTTCTCTAGATTTTAAATTCACATAATCACTATTAAAGAAAACGATTGCATCATAGTTCTTATAATATTTTATCGCTTCCTTAATTGAAGCAGATATTCCGTCTTCTGGATGATTATTATCTATTATGTCTATTTTTTTATATAATTTCCTTGAACTTGAAATTATATTCTTATATCCAGTTACTATTCCTATACTTATATTAATATTATGATTACATTCTTTCTTAAATAGTTTAATTAATTGTTCTCTAGATACTATGAGCTCCTTTAATAAATGCTCATATACAAGACTTCCTTTATAATATAAATTTAATTTATTTATGAAATCTACGCTCTGCATTTTTCCATTAATTGATCGCACTAAATTTAATAGCTTGTCACTTAAATTCACGCTATGGCCATCTATATCTATGGTGCTTTTACCTTGTATATTAGAAATATATTCCTTGCATGATTTTGTAAATCTCTTAGAAAAACCACTTGCTAGCATAACAAATGCTATCTTTTTATAATTTTTATATATTTTACCTTCTTTCATATCGGCAAAATAAATATTGATTTTTTTTGGATTATACCTTTTGGAAAGTGGCTCTAGATAAAATTTATTTAATATATATTCTAAAATTTCTTTTGTAACAATTAATTCATCTATGCTCTCGCCATTTTTACAAAAATTTTTTTCTATATCTAGCCTATCTTCATTACTTAATATATTGAATCTCTGACACACTATTTTTAATTTCCTACCTATTGCCGCAAGCCCAGAGACCACATATATTTCATCTGTATCTTCTAATATAACTGGCTCTTTTTCTATATTAGGAATTTTAACTGGCATACATCTTGAGCCATCTGCTTCTACAATAATAATGTCAAAAACTTCTTTAGCCTTATCAAGTTCTTCCTTAGATAATGCGCAAACCTTATCTCCAAGATTTGATCCAACCTTACATATAAATCCAGATTTGTTTTTAGATTTATTATTTTCTTTCCTTATTGCTTCATCAATATCATAGTAAAAGCCATCATTTGTCATATGTGTCGTTGTTGTAATAAGTACTCTCTTTCCTTTTTGCGCATATGAATTTGCAAGCTTATAAACAAGTGTTGTCTTCCCACCAGAACCTACTACAGAAATAATTTTAGATTTTTTATTTATTTTCATCTCTTCTTATTGAAATTTTAAGATGTGGCTTATTATCAACTTTTATAATTCTTATAAAGAAAAGTTTGCTTATGCAGTATATTAATATAAGTATACATATTGCCATAACTGTTATTAAAAAGCCCATCTTAAGTCCTCTTGGAACAAATTCCATAACAACATTATGCTTTCCTTTAGTTATTGCAATGCCTGCAAATGTATCAAATACTTCTTTAGGTTCTACCTTTCTTCCATCCATATATATATTCCAAGACTCATCATATATAGTTGTAAGAAGAAGTGTCCCATCTTTCCTAGAATCTACATCAAAGTCTAAATACCCAGATTTATTTTTATTGAATGTTAGTTTAACATCTGAATTAATTTTATTTACTATTTCTTCTAGAACATCATAGTTAAATTTATATACATCAACAGTTATAGATTTTGATTCTTTGTTGGCATTCTTCAAACTTACATCTTGTGATTTTTCTAGGTATCCAAGCTCCATGAAAAATCCTCTATCAAGATTTGTGAAAGTTTTTGTCTGTTCGTCACATACAAATTCTACTTCGCTTATTGACTTAGGAACATAGGCATAGTAATCTCCATTTACTGGAACTTCAAACTTTCCTTCTCTTCCTTTTATTTCAAGTGGTATTCTATCTAGAATATTCTTCTGAACGAGAACTTGTGCCATGCTATTTTGAACTGCAGGTGGTGTATCCATATCCAAACTTTTTGTAAGTCTATCTAGTAATATATTATCTATTACATATGAAAAAGGAAGTGTAGATAAATTTCTATATAAGAAAGTATCATTAGATGAATTTATAAATCCAAGATTTAAAGCTTCAGGATTTTTTGGTTCTCCAGTCCATAGTCCATATTTTAATGATAATAATGCGTTTATAAAAGGAGTAGAGCCTGTAATTGAATAAGCATTCATTGCTGCTTCGCAACCTATCTTTTTATAAAAGTCTGAACCCCTCTTATAGGCAGATGAAGAAAAAATTGAAGCTGCATAAAAATTCATCCATGCACCATCATCTTTAGTCTTTCTTGTTATTTTTTCTATTCTATAAAAGTTTTCTTTTTCTTCATTTTTTAAGTCTCTTGTAAGAAGAGCAACATCTTTATTGTCTTTAACATAGGATGTTCTAGATGTTGTTGCAACACTTGTTACTCCCATATTTATTACAGCTTCTAAAGACACAAGAATAAATGTTAATAAAACTATATGTCCTTTCAATTTTCTCTTCTTAAATCTATCAAGCAATAGTAGATATAAAAGTAATAATATTATCGTAAAGTAGAAAGCAAAAAATTCTACCTTGCCATTCTTAGAAAAAGCATTGGCTATAAGTGTTAGTGCTATAGATATGGCAAATGCTATTCCTATTTCTTTCTCATTAAATGATGACAATTTACTATATGCCTTATATCCAAGGAACAGCATTATAAATACATATATAAATCCATGTCTTGCAGGAAGTGAGTTTGGATAATGAAATACATGTACAATAAAATTGAATATATTGAGAGAAAAAGTTGCATAAAACAGCAATAACATTAATGCATACATAACTTTTTCTTTTGTATTTATCTTCTTAGACATGAAATACAAAATAACGAATGGAACAACTGCAACTCCAGAATAAATATTAGGCCAGTGGTCTAATCCCATTTCGACTTTAGAAAACACCATGTGTCTAGATATTACATCTATTATAGAAAAATATTCATTCCATACTTTAGGGAAGTAATCGGAATCAGATGCTGTTGTATTAAATGCATATATTACAGGAAGAAGCATTACTGCAGCTAGCATACCTGCAAGCAGTGAATAAATTCCGAATGTCAAAACTCTTCTTAATATTACTCTTGGTCTATTTTCATTAACTATAATTAAAGTCCATATAAAATAAATTACAAGGAACATACATATCATTACTGAAATGTAATAATTACTGAATATTGTAAATCCAAGAACTATACTATAGAAAATTCCCTTCCCTTGATAAAACATTCTATCGAATGCAAGCATGAGTATAGGAAAAATCATAATAACAGTAAGCCACATTGTATTCCATGAATAGGCCGCATAGTATCCACTAAGTGAATAAAATATTGCAAAAAAACAAATTCCATTAGTATCTTTATTAAACTTAACTGTTATATAATGGCACATTGCAAGACTTGCAAGAGACATCTTAATAATAGTTAATAAAGTTATAAATTCAATTACATATTCCTTAGGCCATAGAGCAATTAAAAAATTAAGTGGTGAAGATAAGTAATATGCAATTATTGTAAGAAAATTTGTTCCAAGACCTAGATCCCATGTATGAAATAATGATTCAAAATGAGTTAGTTTATATTGAAGTTCAGAAAAAAATGGAGCATATTGGTTATAAAGATCTGTTCTTAAAAATGATCGCTCGCCAAAAGGGAACACTCCCTTTGCCATAAATATAAGAAGCATTCCAACAAATGGAATTGCAAAAGACAATATATAATTTCTAATTCTTAGAGTATTTGTAAAATACTTATTTTTTAGTAAACTCTTTTTAAATTTTTTTTCTGAAAGTAGTCTATCTTGCATCTAAGCTCCTATGTTGATTATTTTTTATTAAATATAACAAACTTTGCCACAATATAATTAAATACAATATTGAATATAAAAGAAGGAAGTATCCCAAGCTTCTCAGCAATAGGTTCTGCTATACCATTTTTTTGTAACAGTCCAACTGTAAGAACTGTTAGAAAAAATCCTATCCCTGATGATATTAATCTTGCAGATACAAATGTAAAAAACTCTTTTACTATATCTGAAATTTTATATGAATTACTCTTAAATACCATTATCTTATCTGCAATATAAGCAAATAATATGGCAACAATGAATGCAATTACATAAGCAAATCTATATGCATGATCTCCAAATTTTGGTCTTAATCTATCAGTAAAAAACCAATATGCTATAAAATTGATAAGGGTAGTTAGCCCCCCAACGATTATATATAATATGAACTCACTAGATAGTATTTTATTGAAAAATTTATTTTCTTTTAGCTTATCTATAAACTTAATCAATTTTTTCTTACGCTCTCTTTAAAAAATTTTTTTATCATACTAGATGATTCTTCTTCTAAAAGTCCAAACTCTATATCTACTTTATGATTAAACTCATTATTTTGAAGTATATTTACTATAGAACCTGCACTGCCACTTTTTTTGCTTTTTGCTGCTATATATACTTTTTTAATTCTAGACTGAACTATTGCTCCTGCACACATCTGGCATGGCTCAAGTGTTACATACATTTCACACCCATCTAGTCTCCAGTCATTAATCTTCTTGCAAGCCTTATCTATTGCTATTATCTCGCTATGATATATTGAATTATTTCTAGCATTTCGCTTATTATAGCCACGAGATATTATATCACCATCTTTAATTCCGCACTTTTTGCACTTATCTAGCATATTTTTATTCTTTTTATTTTCCCTATAAACGATTATGCATCCTATAGGAACATCACCTGCATCCCCCGCCTTTTTAGCCTGATTTATAGCAAGTCTCATATAATCTTCATTTGTTTTTTTATTACGCATCAATATAAATTTTATTATATATTAATTTTTTAGTCAACCAAAGAACTGCGTTCTATCATTCTTATTAAATAAAAAACGAAGTCTACGGCTTCGTTATTTACTTTTCTTATAAATGCACTTTTCCTAGACTCGGTTTGAGACAATGGCGATGGTGGCAAAGTAGACTTTGCTTGCACCTAGTTTTTTTAGTATTTCAGAAAGATGAATAATTGTTGCACCAGTTGTATATATATCATCTACTATACAGACTATCTTTCCTCTTAATTCTCTATTTGCATCCTTACCATAGAAGGCACCTGATATTTCCATCCACCTTTCTTCATCATCCTTAGTGCTTAATTTTGTAGTCTTCTTACCTCTAAAAACAAAGTCACACCTAACCTCCACCTTAACGCCAAAATTCTTATTAAGATGATCAGAAAAACTTTTTGCAAGCTCTGTAGCTTGGTTATATCCTCTTATTTTTTCTTTTTGCTTATACATAGGAACAGGAATTAGATAATCCACCTTAAGGTCCGCTATTTCTTTATAAAATTTTTTTGCAAGAAGGAGCCCATAGAAATCTACATATTCTTTACGTGAATTATATTTTATTTTCTTTATGCTTTGTTTTATCTCTTCTGTGTAACGGAAGAGTCCAAAACCTTTTTCATAATAAAAATTCGCCATGCCTGGCTTATCTCGCAAGCAGCGAACACAAAAACCTCCAAGCTTATTCTCAAGGCTTGAAAGTTCTGCCCCACACTTTTTACATCTTGGTTCTTTGATTAATGATTTTTCTAGAACTTCTATGCACTCTTCATGCATAATATTGCCATTCAGATTAGTTGTGGTTTTTAATACTCTGCCACATACAGGACATCTCTTAGGGTAGATAAGATTCACTACATAGTCTACTATTCCTTTCACTTTCATCATCCTTTGCACACATCTCATAGAATTTTTGTTTTGATCCAATTATGATTACAAGTTCTCTTGCCCTTGTTATTGCTGTATATAACAATTTCTTAGTTGCGAGTTGTCTTGGCATATCAAATATTGGAATTATTACTACCTTATATTCACTTCCCTGACTTTTGTGGACTGTAATTGCATATGCATGTTCCAAGTCCTTAAGTAAATTTATCGGATACTGCACTTCACACCTGTCAAAACTTACAATCATGCCCGATTGAAAATTATTTACACTTTTTACAATTCCTGTATCACCATTGAAAAGTCCATATCCCGAGTCTAGCACGAATCCATCTCCATCTATTTCTTCCCACTTGATGTCATAATTATTTTTAATCTGCATTACCTTGTCATCTTGTCTTATTACTCTCTTGTCATTTACGATTTCGTTCTTTCCTTCCATAGGTGGATTTAAAAAATCTTGAAGTTTTAAATTTAGCTCTGCCGTACCGCAAAGTCCTATCTTAGATGGGCAGATTATCTGTATATCATTTCTTGATATATTTTCATATCTCTTAGGCAAATATTCTGTAATATACTTTTTGATTTTAACAAGAACTTCTTCTTCAGATTCAGACTCATCAAATATAAATTCGTCATTTTTTTCACTAAGATCAACATATTCTCCATTTCTGATCTTATGCGCATTTACGACTATCTTACTTCCCTTATCTTGCCTATGGACTACTGTAAGATACTCCGTATCAAACAATTTAGAAGATATCATATCTTTAAGAACTTGTCCGCAACCTACACTTGGAAGTTGGTCCACATCACCTACAAAATAAATCTTGGTATTTTCTGGAACCGCCTTTAATAAGGCATATAGCAGAAATAAGTCCAGCATGCTTGCTTCATCAACAATGACTAGGTCGCACTCAAGCTTATTTTCTGAATTATAAGCAAAGGAAAATTTATTCAATTCTTCATCCCTAGAATATCCAAGAAGTCTATGTATAGTTTGGGCTTCAAATCCTGTCTGTTCCTTTATTCTCTTGGCAGCTCTTCCTGTTGGAGCACAAAGCTTTGGAGTGCCACCCTCTCTAATACATGCATTTGTAATTTGTTTTACCTTAGTTGTCTTACCTGTTCCTGGGCCACCAGTAATAATTTTGATATTGTCTCTCATTTCATAGAGAATTATTGAAGAATCTTTTTCTGCTATATAAGTATTTCTAAGATATATTTTATCTTCTACTATAACTATCTTTCTATCCATCTGCAATTTAGACAAGAGTTCATCTATGTTACTTGTTTCTTTTATTCCTAGGAGTGTTCCGAGATGTATAGGTATTTCGTTTTTATTTATATAACAATTTCCTGTTGCATTCTGATATTGCATCACTATATATTCTATAGCGGCTATAACTCTTCTTTCATCTTCTACAGAAAAGCCTGCCTTCATCGCAATATCATCACATGTTTTAAATCCAAAACCATCAATATCTAAAGCCATCTTATATGGTTCGTTCATTATTATATAAGAAGATCTTTCTTTATATGTCCTGAAAATCTTAGTGGCATTTGCAAGAGATATATCAAACTCTAATATTTTTTTAATTTGCTCTTCTTCTTCTGATTGCTCACTTGTTCTCTTACTTAAAGTGTCAACCATAGAATCTATTATTGATTTTGATATTCCCTTTACTTCAAGTAACTTATATGGATTGTTTTCTATTATATCTATTGTCTCATCACCAAATGCATCAATTATTCTGTTAGAAAGTATAGGACCTATACCATCAAACTTATTGAATATGAAAAATAATTGTATATCATTTAGTGATTTTGGTTTGGTATATTGATACTTTGAAACTTTAAACTGTCTTCCGTACTTAACATGTTCCGCATAATCGCCTTCTATACTTAAGCTAGTTCCCTCGTGAACGGAACCAAAATAACCCACTATAGTTTCTTCTATTCCATCTGTTTCAAAAGCACAGACAGCGTATCCATTTGATTCATTTTTATAGATTATTTTTGATATGATTCCTGATTTTGTGGTCATTTATTTAAATATATCTCTTCTTCCGTAAACCTTCTTTATATAATATGCAACTCCATTAATTACACAACCTACAGGATCTTTTGCAAGGACTACATCAATACCTGTCTTATCATGTAAGAACTGTGGAAGTCCATAAAGTAAGCTTCCGCCACCTGTCATATAAATTCCACTATCAAATATATCAGCTGCAAGTTCTGGTGGTGTCTTATCAAATACATTATGAACTGTTTCAAGTATTCTATTTACTGGCTCGGCAAATGCATCAAGCATATCATCTGATGTTATAGTTTTGGTTTGTGGGTATCCACTTATAGATCTTCCTTTAACATCAAGTGGGGCAACATCTGCCCTCTTAATTGCGCAGCCCAATTCTCTCTTTATTACCTCTGCTGTTGTAAGACCTATAGAAAGTTCCTTAGTTTCTTTCATATACTTTACAACTGCTTCATCAAAGTCATCACCACCAAGTTTTAAACTTTCACAACAAACTATACCATTATAAGAAATTACTGCTACGTCTGTTGTTCCTCCACCTATATCAATTATCATATTTCCTCTTGGTTCTTCAACTGAAAGTCCCGCACCTATTGCTGCTGCATATGGCTCTTCAAGAATTTCAACTTCTCTTGCGCCTGCTTGATATGTTGCATCTTCTACTGCCTTACGCTCTACTTCAGTTGCACCAGATGGAATACATATTACAACTCTTGGTTTTCTAAAACTTTTCTTACCGATTGCTTTATCGATAAAATACTTAAGCATTCTTTCTGTGAGAGTATAATCAGATATAACACCTTTACGAAGTGGTTTCTGAGCAATGATCTTTCCTGGAGTTCTTCCTATCATTTCCTTGGCATCACGACCAAAAGCGACAACGTGGTTGTCGTCTTTATCAAGTGCAACTACACTTGGTTCCATGATAACAATACCTCTGCCAGATACATAGCACAGAGTTGTTGATGTTCCTAAGTCTATACCTATATCAGGTGTATCAAAAAAACCCATCTATACTCCTTAACTCATATATTTTATAGGAAATAAGACATAGTGTCAAGATAGTTTTACTTTTGCACATAAGTATCTATTTTGATAATATATTATTATGAAACTGATGTTGTATATTCACATACCATTTTGCGAAAAAAAATGTGCTTATTGCGATTTTCTATCATTCAAGTCTGATGACGAGGAAACAGAAGCATACATAAACTCACTTAATATAGAATTAATTCAAAAAGCTGCACTACTTAAAAACCACTCTCCTAAATATGAAATTTCTTCCATATTTATTGGAGGAGGAACTCCATCTATTCTTGATGCAGAATATATATATAAAATATTTGACAATATATATAAAAATTTTTCTGTCGATACAGATGCTGAAATCAGCATAGAATCTAATCCTAACTCGCTTACATATGAAAAAGCCTTATCATATGTAAAAAATGGGATTAATAGAATTAGCATAGGTCTTCAAAGTGCAAATGATGAAGAATTAAAAATGCTTGGTAGAATTCATAATTATAATCAATTTGCAAATTCATATGATGAAGCTATAAAAGCTGGATTTCAGAATATCAATATTGACTTAATAAAAAATATTCCTAATCAAACAAGTGCAAGTTTTAAAAACACACTAGGTAAAGTACTTAATTTAAATCCATCTCACCTAAGTGTATATGACCTAATTATAGAAGAAGGAACAAAATTTTACGAATTATATAACAATAATGAGCTTCCACTTCCTTCTGAAGAAGAACAAGGAAAAATTGATGAGGCATTATATTCTACTCTTAAAGACAATAATTATATAAGATATGAAATAAGTAATTATGCAAGAAATGGAAAAATGTGTAAGCATAACTTAGGATATTGGACCGACGTCCCTTACCTTGGAATAGGACTTGCTGCTAGCTCTTATTTTGAAAATCGTCGTTATAAAAACAATATAAATATTAAAAATTATATTTCGTTTTGGAAATCTTATAATAATCAATATGACAATCTATATGATTTACTTTCTAATACTTCTATAGAAAATAATATAAAAGATTTGTCACCTAAGGAAATAGAACAAAACCTAATGAATGAATATATGATGCTATCTATGAGAACAATCTATGGTGCAAGAAAAAATTATTTCCATAAAAAATTTGGGGGGACAATAGAATCTATATATGGTAAAGTTCTAAGATCTTATTCTGATTATATTATAGAAGATGATGAAAGTTTTCATTTTACCGATAAAGGATTTGATATATCTAATCAAATTCTATCTAGCATAATTTTATAACTATCTTTTTTTACTAATAATATATATTATGAGTGCTATGGCGATTACCGCTGCAATTGGTGAGGAAAATATTACTATAGATAAATTAAGTGCACCTCTAAATATATAGCTGATAAGTCCAATTATTAAATACATTACAAGAGTTAATACTAAACATCCACTCACACCACTACATCCATAAGGACTGTATATATATTCAAATCTTGATGAACCGTGGCTATCACTTGTATTATCACTTTGTCCGTCTTCGTAAATAACTCTATCTGATATATTTTCTACTACATCCTCACTAGATGTATTAGTATCAATTATTGTTTTTGCAATTAGTTTTGGGTCTCCAAGCTCTTTACATATATCTTCTTCATTTCGTCCATTGTTTTTTTCATTAGCAAAATAATCACTATAATAATCTATCTTGCTATTCATCTCAGCATTAGATATGTTTCCTATTAATGATTGTTTAAGGCCATCTAAAAATTCTTTCTTGGTCATATATTACAAATCTTAGTATAATTATTTAACTTCCAAAACTTTTAAAATTTCTTCAGGAGAATTTACAAAATTCTTTCCACCATTAGATTTCAAAAAATCTACATCTCTAAATCCCCAAGTAACAACTATCATATCCATATTACTATTCACTGCAGTTGCTATGTCCACTTCAGTATCACCTATATAAACACTATCCTTTGCATCAAGATTATATTCAGTAAGTATTTTATTAATCATATCACTTGATGGTTTTATATTAAGTCCATCCATAGCTCCTATTGCAATATCACAGGCCTTACTAAAAAATTTATCTTTTAATAATTGAACTGTTGGATCTGGTTTATTGGATATTATTGCAACCTTTAACCCACTCTTCCTTATTTCTTCCATTACTTTAACTATTCCGTCATAAGGTTTTGTTTCTATTAAACTATGCTCATTGTAATATGGAAGATAGAATTCATATATTTTATCAATTAAATCCTTAGGTGTGCCACTTGGAACGCTTCCTTCTATCTGCCTATATGCTCCATATCCTACATTGAATTTCATTTCTTCTCTTGATCTTTTAGGTAAGCCAAATTTTTCTAATACATAATTTGTTGCATTAACTATATCTTCAAATGTATTAAGAACTGTCCCGTCCATATCAAACATTGCTATTTTTTTATTCATTTGCCTACCTCTTAATTATAAAATTAATACATAGCTGTTAGATTCTTGCTGTCGTAATTTTTATAAACCTTTCTATAATATAGTAATTCAAATATCGCTGTTATTATCCATGAAAATGCATAAACTAGATACAATGATTCCAAAGTTTTGAAATGATTAAATATAGTAAATACCCATATAATTCTAAATATACAAGATCCTGCAATAACTATGATCATAGGATATAGTGTTTCACCAAAACCTCTAAGTGCAGCTATAGTGCAATCCATAAGCGGAGCAAGGATAAGAGAAATCGTCATTATAACAATTCTAATCATTGCTATATCTATTACTTCCTTTTCTGGAGTAAATATACTAAGTACATATCTACCGCAAGTGCAGAATATACATGCATAAATAACACAAGATAAGGTGCTGTATATCAAGCATATCTTAAAACTTTTTGCTACTCTATCCATCTTACCTGCTCCTAGATTTTGTCCTACAAAAGTTGTGCATGCAAGATAAAAACCTTCTAGCGTTCTAAATACAATAGAGTCTACGTTAGATGCTGCAGTATTAGCTGCTACTGTTATAGCATCAAATGAGTTTACTGATGCTTGTATAAATAAATTGGCTACTGAAAAGACAGCATTTTGGAGACCAGAACCTATACCTATAGATAATAATCTTTTTGCTATTCCCATATCAAAATTAAAATCTGTAAAAGATATTTTATAGTCTTCATCACAATTTACAAGTCTTATGTATACTAAGATTGCTGCAAGATATTGTGATATGGCAGATGCTATTGCAACACCAACTGCAGCCATATTAAAACTTATAACGAATATTAAATTAAGAATTACATTGGTAACTCCTGACACTGCTATATATATAAGAGGTCTTTTAGAATCTCCTGCTGCTGAAAGTATTCCAGAACCAAAATTATAAAATGCCAATCCTGGAAAACCAAGAAGAAATATTCTCATGTAGCTAACAGCTTGGTCCATCAACTCTTCCTTAGTATTAAGGAGAAGCAATAAACTCTTACTGCATATGAAGGCTGCTATAAACATAATTGTTCCATACACTACGCAGACGATTAAACTTGTTGATACCATTCTCTTAAGTCTCTTTACATTGCCAGAACCTATGAACACTGCTGCAACTGCATTTACTCCATTACCCATCCCTATTATAAAACCAAGAAATAAAAATATCGCAAGTCCACTTGAACCAACACTTCCGAGTGCGTTGTGTCCAGCAAAACGACCTACAACAGCAACATCTGACATATTAAATAAAACTTGTAGAATCTGTGAACCTATAAGTGGTAAACTGAAAAACAATATATTGCTTTCAAGAGACCCTGTAGTTATATTTATTTGTGAACCTTCATTCTTCATTTTGTTTAGTTATCTCATTTTATCTAACTTTAGAGCATTTTTCAACTCATTACTTGAAAAGGCATATTATATATAATATAATTAAAAACGACTGAATTAACACCAAATCTAATAAGAGGTATGTATGGATTTATTAACTTTTAAAGAGATTTTTTCTAATAAAGAGCAATATTATGATAAAGAAATAACTGTTGGTGGGTGGATCAAAACCAATCGTGATTCAAAAACTTTTGGGTTTGCAATGCTAACAGATGGAACATATTTCACTCCTATACAAGTAGTTTATGACGATAGTCTTGCCAATTTTAAGGACATAGCAAAACTTGGCGTAGGAGCAAGTATGATTGTTAAGGGAGTTTTGGTTCACACTCCTAATGCTCAGCAAGAATTTGAGATAAAAGCAAATAACATTATTATAGAAGGAACATCTGATCCAGATTATCCTCTTCAACCTAAAAAGCATAATATGGAATTCCTAAGAACCATATTACACCTAAGACCTAGGGCAAATATTTTCCAGGCCGTATTTAGAATACGTTCTCTAACTGCATTTGCCATACACTCTTTCTTCAATGAAAGAGGTTTTGTATATGTTCATACACCTATCATAACTTCAAGCGACTGCGAAGGCGCTGGTGAGATGTTTAGAGTTGTTGACGAAAAATTATCTGATGATTTTTTTGGTAAGCCAGTTTCTCTAACTGTTTCAGGACAATTGAATGTTGAAGCATTTGCCCAAAGTTTTAGAAATGTTTACACTTTCGGACCTACTTTTAGAGCAGAAAATTCTAACACAGCAAGACATGCCGCAGAGTTCTGGATGATAGAACCAGAGATGGCATTTGCAGATTTAAAAGATGACATGGATATTGCAGAAGACATGCTTAAATATGTTATAAATTATGTAATGGACCATGCGAAGGTTGAATTAGAATTTTTAAACCAATGGGTAGATAAGGGATTGATTGATAGATTACAACATGTTGCATCTTCTTCTTTTGGTAGAGTTTCATATACGGAAGCAATAGAGCTTCTTGAGAAAGAAAATGATAAGTTTGAATATAAAGTATCTTGGGGAGTTGATCTTCAGACTGAACATGAAAGATATCTTACAGAACAAATATTTAAAAAACCAATTTTCGTTTATAACTATCCTAAGGACATAAAAGCTTTCTATATGAAATTAAATGATGACGGAAAAACTGTTGCAGCATGCGACTGTCTTGTTCCAGGAATTGGAGAAATAATCGGTGGTTCTCAAAGAGAGGATGACCATGATAAGCTACTTGAGAGAATGACTGAGATGGGACTTAAGAAGGAAGATTATCAATTCTATCTTGATTTAAGAAAATATGGCTCAACAACTCACTCAGGTTTCGGTCTTGGATTTGAAAGATGCGTAATGTATCTTACTGGCATACAAAACATAAGAGATTCTATTCCATATCCAAGAACTGTTGGCAATTGTGATTTATAATAATAAGGAACTTGTATGAAATTTGTTCATGTAAGTGATGTACACCTTGGAGCTATTCCTGATATAGGAAAACCTTGGTCTAAGGAAAGATCACTTAACATCAAAGACACATTTGAAGATGTAATTAAGAAAGTAAGGGCTGAAGAAGCAGAACTCTTACTTATTTCTGGTGATCTATTTCATGATCAACCATTAATTGCAGATCTTGCTAGCGTAAATGACTTATTCAAAACAATTCCCAATACTCATGTAATAGTATGTGCTGGTTCTAATGATAGAATTAGAAAAACCTCTCCTGTTACATCTTTTAGATGGGCAAGTAATGTGCACTATGTTCTTAATGACAAGCCAACATGCATACCTATATCTGAATTAAATGTTGATATATATTCTTTTTCTTACTGGTCTAAGGAAATTGATATACCTATGATAGATTCTATAGAAATATACAATCCTCAAAAAATTAATATTCTTCTTGCATATGCAGGAACTCAACATCATGTTCCTATAGATATAGAAAAATTGAAACAATCAAGATTCTCTTACTGTGCACTTGGTTCTACCAATAGATATATGACTCTAATTGACGACAAGGCATATTTTGCTGGTCGCCTTGAGCCTCTAGACCTGCATGATACTGGTGCACACGGAATAATTACTGGAGAAATAGATTCTGTAAGCGGAAAACTCCTAAATACTAGATTTGATGTTATGTCCAATGTGTCATATGTATCGCTCGAAATCAATGTTTCCAAGACTACTAAAAATGATGAGTTAGTTGAAACAATAAGAAATGAAATTGTAAAACGTGGCACACAAAATATATATAAATTAAAGATTCTAGGAACTTATAATCCTGCTGCCAAATTCAACTTAAGCTCGCTTCAAAATTCATATAGGATTCTTCTAATAGAAGATAATTCTGATCCTGGATATGATTTTGCACAACTATTTAGAGAGCACTCTTCAGATGTAATAGGCTCATATATAAGATATTTCCTCAACGGAAAGAAGAATGAATTATCATACACAGAAAAAAAGGCACTCTTCTACGGAATCAATGCTTTACTAAAAACAAAAACCGATTACACAAACGAGTAATATGAAGATAAACAGACTAAATATTGATAGCTTTTCAAAATTTCATCAGAAGACATTTGAGTTCACAGATGGAATTAATTTGATATACGGTGAAAACGAAGCAGGCAAATCTACAATACATATATTTATCAAAAGCATATTATTCGGAATAGAACAATCTAAATTCAAAGACGATAAGAATTATGCAACTCTTAAACCATGGGACAATGGAGCCGAGTTTTCTGGTTCTATGGACATAACGTTCAATGATAAAGAATATAGAATAAAAAGAACCTTCCTTGATGCAGATAATAAACTTGAAGTAATTGAACTTGCTACAGGAATGAAAGTAGATATGCCAGAAGAATTCATAAAAGAATTACTTCTTGGCCTTAATATAATTACATTCAAGAATACTATAAGTGTAAGTCAGTTACACAGCGTTACTGAGAATACCGTGGCACATGAACTTAAAAACTTTATAGCAACTATGGACCCAAGCGAAGATCCATCTCTTGATGCGACTGGTGCCATAGAAATGCTCAAAGACCAAAAAGCTGAGCTTGAATCTAAAATATCTGCAGATGCTACTCAAGCAAGACTCCTTACTCTTGCTGAAATAAGCAAGAAAGAACAAATAATCGTAGATGACAAATATAAAGTTGATGTTGCTTCTCTCCAAGACAGACAAGATGTTATAGATAATAAAGTTATTGAAATCAATACAGCTATTGATGATACACAAAGATCCATCGCTTGGCACAAAAAAATGCTTACAGATAGAAATATCAAGAAGAAACAAGACTTGGAAAAAATACTTGCCAAAACTGATGTGGCTTATGCAAAATTCACTCAATCTAATGATTCTCTTAAAAAGTCACTATCACTTAATAGTAAGATTATAATTGTTACGCTTGCCATATTACTTCTTCTTATAAGTGGACTTACTTTCCTTGCCTTCTTCTCAAATTCTCAGCTCTCACTATTTGTCAGGGGACTCTTCCCAGACCTTGTAAGCTTCATTACAAGTATTCCTCTTAGTGATAGCTTGATAGTTGGCAGCACTTTCGCTACTGGATCTATATTGATTGTTCTTTCAATTATATTTATAAGTGGTGATATGAATATCACAAGAACTAAAACTAGTAATGAAAAAATCCTCAAAAAATATTTTAGAGAATATATAAATGCCGTTGATGTAAATAAAAAAACATACAAAATGTTCAATGAGGAAATCAACAAGTACATAGGTTATATTGATAAAATTTTGGATTCTAATAATAAACTTGAAGACCTAAGAGATGAAAAGGCTGACCTTCAAGAAGAATCTACATTACTTAAGAACAAAATTGCAAGTGCCAAAATTGTCCTTGATGAACTAGAACAAAATGTTAATGAAATAAATTCACTTAAAGAAAAGTCACAAAGTTTGAAGAATACAATAAAAGCTAATGAAGACGCAACAAGAGAGATAGAAGCAATTAACCTTGCTATTGAAGCTCTCAAAGATGTTTCTACACAAATCAAAGTTTCCCTTGCAAGATACTTAAACGAAGATGTTTCAGAATTTGTTAAGAAGATAACTAATGGTGCTTATGATTCTATTTCAGTTGATGATAGGCTCAATATATATCTTAATACACCAGATAGGCTTGTTCCTATAAGTAGCGTATCAAGAGGAACTATGGACCAGATCTATCTAGCTCTAAGACTTGGAGCTGCCAAGCTTATTATGGACAGAAGCGGCTCTACTCTTCCACTTCTATTTGATGAAACATTCACCCTTTATGATGACAGCAGACTTTTAAAAACACTAGAGTTCCTTAGTTCTAGATATGAAGGTCAAATAATTTTATTCACATGTCAGTCAAGAGAAAAACAAACTCTTGAAGAATTAAATATTCCTTTTACATATATAGAGGTCTAAATGAATTTAGTAAATCATTTTAAGTCAAAAAATATTTTTATAACAGGTGCATCCGGTTTTAAAGGAGCATGGCTTTGTAAAATCCTATTGGAGATGGGCAGTAATGTTTATGGTTATGCCTTAAAGCCAGAGAATGGCTCTCTTTTTGAAAAGATGAGTCTAGATAAATATATAAATTTTACAGAAGCTGATATTAGAGATTTAGAGGCACTTACTAAGTGTATAAAAAATTCATCACCTGATTATGTTATTCATATGGCAGCCCAGCCACTTGTAATAGATTCATACAAGAGACCAGTATATACTTACGAAGTTAATGTCATGGGAACAGTAAACATACTAGAAAGTCTCAAATCTATAGATAAAAAATGTTCATTTCTTAATGTAACTACTGATAAAGTATATGAAAACAATGAAACTGGTAAGGCATTTGATGAAGATGATAGGCTTAATGGCAAGGACCCATATGCCAATTCTAAATCATGTAGCGAACTTGTAACTTCCTCATATAAATTCGCATTTTTCGAAGATGGTTTAATCTCTACTGCTCGTGCTGGAAATGTAATTGGTGGTGGAGATATATCTGCTAACAGAATAATACCAGACTGCATAAGATCTGTATTAGATAAGTCTGTTGTTGAGATAAGAAATCCTGAATCAATAAGACCATACGAACATGTTCTAGATCCTCTAAATGCATATCTTACTATTCTCGCATCTCAGTATGATGATAAAAAATATGTAGGTTGTTATAATGTAGCACCAGAGATTTCAGATTGTATAACTACAAAAGAACTAGTAGAATTATTCAAGAAATTTTATGGAGAAGGTTTTAATTATAAAATAAACTCACCTCAAAATGTCCTAGAAAAAGAATCTACCTTCCTTAGACTTTCCAATGACAAAATCAAAAAAACATTTGGCTGGAAACCTCTAATGGATATTGAAACTGCTGTAAAAGAAACTGTGGAATTTTTTAAGAGGGAACAAAATGGTGAAGATGTATCTAGTATTATGAGTAACCAGATTAAGAATTATATTTCCATGTCTTAGGTGATAATAATATTAACATTGCATATATTTCTAATCTTCCAAAAAGCATAAGTAACGATAAAACAATCTTAGAAAAACCTGTGAATATTGAATAATTACCCAAAGGACCAACAAGTGAAAGTCCAGGTCCTACATTTGATATGCATGTAAGGGAAGCCGTAAATGTTGTTACTAAATCAAATCCATTGAAAGAAACTAAAAATGCTCCCACAAGAACAGTCATTAAATATAATGTAAAAAACAAATATACTGAGTGCTTAGTATCTTTATCAATATATTTGCCATCAAATTTTACATTAGGAACTACGTGAGGATTTACTAAACTTTCTACATCTGAAAATATTGACTTTACAAGCATTACCATTCTTGATACCTTAGGGCCACCACCTGTTCCACCAGCACATCCTCCTATGAACATAAGTACAACTAGTATATATTGAGTATAAATTGGCCAGTTGCAGAAGTTCTTGGTAGCAAATCCTGTCGTAGATATTACGGATGATACTTGGAAGAACGCATCTCTTAATGCATCAACATAAGTTTTATCTATATTAACAAACATATGCTTCATGCGTCTAATTGCATAAGGTAATTGAGATACTTCGCCGCTGAATGGAGAATTAGGTGCAATTCCTATAGCAATTAATAAAGTTGCAACAAGCACTATAATTAAATACCATCTTAGTTCTTCATTCTTAAATACTAATTTAAATTTTCTTATAGTGAGAAAGAAGAATAAATTAAAATTCATTGCAAAAAGAAGCATGAATATTCCTATCACCCATTCTATTGTTGGAGAATTGAATGCGGCAATAGATAAGTTTCTTGTAGAAAATCCTCCTGTTCCTGCAGTTGCAAATGAATGAAGTAAGGCATCATAGACACTCATTCCACATAATTTTAATATAGTTGCTTCTGTTACTGTAAGAAATATATAAAGCATATATAAAATTCTTGCAGTATCTCCTATTTTGGGAACAAGTTTAGATAATGATGGTCCTGGGACTTCTGCTCTCATTATATGTATTACAGAATCACTATCCTTAGGAAGAATTGCTGTAATAAAAACAAGAACCCCCATACCTCCTATCCAGTGAGTAAATGATCTCCAAAATAGTCCCGCTCTTGAGAGCACTTCAATATTAGTTACACATGTTGCACCTGTAGTTGTAAGTCCAGATACAGTTTCAAATACGGCATCAATATAATTTGGGATATCTTTTGATATTACGAATGGGATTGCTGAAATAAGAGCAATGCATATCCATACTAATCCTACAGTTACAAATCCTTCTCTTGCAAAAAAATTATTTACTTTGGTTTTAATTCTCGTTAATGATATACCTAGTGCAAGTGCAATAATCATAGTAACAACATATGGCAATATATTTTCTCCAAAATAAATTGCACATATAAGTGGCAATATCAATAAACCTGCGACTAAGTTTGAAACAGCACCTAGTGTTTTTAGAATAATTCTTATATTCATTCTATAATCTCATCTAAGTCCTTAATTCTAAGTAAAGTTGTGACAACTATTACATGGTCGCCTTCATTTATGGAAACATCACCTGTAGCAAGTATAGGAAGACCGCCTCTTGTAATTGCTCCTATAATAACATTTGGCTTAACTTTTAAATCCTTGAGTTGAATTCCTAAGCACTTAGAATTTTTATTGGCAATAAATTCTAGGGCCTCTGCTTTTCCATCAGCAATACGATACATAGTTTCAAAATTTGAACCTTCACTACCAGCAAGAGCCCTAACATATCTAACAACTTGGTCCGATACGAATTTATGAGGTGCAAGAATTGACTTAAGTCCAAGTTGACCTGTGATTCCTTCTACCTGATCACCAGTAATTTTTGTAATTACAGTTTCTAGACCTTTGCTTTTTGCATATAATGAAATTGAAATATTGGTTCCGTCATTAGATGTAAGAGCTATAAATGCATCTGTTTCCTTCATCCCTTCTTCTTGCAATATCATTGAATGCGAACCATCTGCACATATAATTTTTATATTAGGAAGTTCATTGCAGAGAACTTCACAACGTTTCATATCCTTTTCTATGATTGTAATATTGATACCCGACTTTTCAAGTAACTTGGCAAGGTATATGCAAATTCTTGATCCACCTATGATTATTACTTTACGAACTGTGGTAATTTCTGTTCCAATCTCAGAAAATAATCTACTTATCTCATTAATTTCTCCTATTATAGAAAGTTTGTCTCCTGCTTCAATTTCAAAGTCGCCTCTTGGAATAATAGCCACATTTTCCCTTTCTGTTGCAGCAACTAGAACATGTGCATTCGTATCTTTTCTTAGGTTCATTAATTTCTTTCCAACGAACTTACTTTCTTCTGGAACAAGATATTCTACTAATTCTACTCTCGAGCGAGAAAATCTATCTACTGATGCAGCATATGGAAATTCCAATAATCTTGATATTTGCTTTGCACATTCAAAATCTTGGTTAATACAACTATCAATACCCATAGAATTTCTATAGAATTCACCTTGTTGGAAATTTATTGGATCTCTGATTCTTGCAATCGTATATTTTGCACCAACCTGATGTGCACACATACAGCAAAGCAAATTAGTTTCGTCATTTTTTGTAACAGCTATAAATACTTCTGCGCTCTCACACCCTGCTTCTTTCTGTATTTGTATATCTGTTCCACTACCGAGAATACACATAACATCATAGAGATTTGCTATGTGATTAATTTTTTCTTCTATTGTATCTATTACACAAACATCATGTCCTTCTGCAACTAATGATCCAACTATTTGTGTACCTGCTTTTCCTGCTCCAACTACAATTACTTTCATATAACTATCCCATTTCTTACTTATTACTTAAATAAGTTATATATCCATTCTATAATTTCTCGAATAAAACTTACTATATTTTTTTTAGTTTCTTTAGTTTCTTTCCCATCTATCTTCTTAGAGTCTTTTTTGCCTTCCTGTGTAAGCCTAGTTTCATTAGATGGCTTAGTTTCCTTGGCCTGCTTAGTTTCTTTAACTTCTTTAGTTTCCTTAACTTCTTTAGTTTCTTTAACTTCTTTAGTTTCTTTAACTTCTTTAGTTTCCTTAACTTCCTTAGGTTTATTTGCTGTATTTGCTGTGTTCTGTTTATTGTTAGTCTTATTACTTTTTGTGTTAGATTTTAGGAGTGCTTCTAAGTTTTCTCTTGCCATCTGTTCAGGAGTTACTATCTTTTTAGCATTTGCCTGCTCCATAGTATAGGTCTGCTCCAGAACACAAGTTGTATCATTAAAATAATAAACCATTCCATCAATTTCATGCCAACCAGAGTAGACTTTTCCTATATTCCCATCATTAACTGCATATGCATAAAATGTTTCACCATTGTAAATAAACCATGAGGTTTTAAGTGCTAGTGTCTGTTCATCAAAATAATACCAATTGTCATAACCATCTGCATTGATCTTTTCCCATCCTCTTGCTGGAACAACAACTGTATTCAATAACTTTGTTGCAGTATATACGCCTGTTGCTTCGTCATATGAAAATACATAATTAGTTCCACCAATATAGCCAGCTCCTGCATACTTAGGTGTCTCACTAGAGTTAGGACTAGAAATGTTCCCTATTACTGTTGATGCATTGACGCTAAAATTTATACTTAGCATAAACAATATTATGATTAGGGAATATTTTTTATTAAATATTTTTATTACACTTTTACTATTTTGCATTTCTAAAACTTTGCAGCTTAACCACCTGCCATATCATTTTAACATAAATTAACAAATTATGTTATAATCATTCTATGTCTTATGGAGAAAAAACTACATATAATACGCATAAAAGTCCTGTTTTAATAATTCTTGGAATATTTTTTTCTATCGCCATAATATATTTCCTTCTTGTGCAAAGTTTTAATTTTTTGTGTTACGGATTTAAAAACTTTATATATATTCTGATGGAAAATTGTGGCAGCTATGAATCATTATCAAGAATTATCATTATATCCAAGGAAGATGCATTCAAAGCAGTTGAAAAAATGATGCAATTTCTTCACGACCCCCAGATGAAAAAACTTGCCCATATAGCTGTAATCAATAGCCACTGGGACAATTTCTTCAGCAATAGAACATTTATGCATCTTTCGGATGTAAAAAACATATTTATATTTTGTCTTAGATCGTCGAAATTTCTTTTTATACTTTCTCTCATACTAATTCCTGTATCTGCAATTACTAAAAACCTTTACAACTTATATCATATATGGCTTAGAACTCTGGCCTTCATATGTACTCTACTTGCAGCAATTACAACAGTTGCAATAATTAACTTTAATACATTTTTTGTTATTTTTCACAAGATTTTATTTGATAACGATTTATGGCTTCTTAATCCATATAAAGATTATTTGATTAATTTACTTCCTGAAGAATTTTTTGCTAAATTTGCTATATGTGCAATTATTGTGTTTCTGATTTTTTGCTTTGTCTTTTCTTTTTTTCTAAAAACTCTATCTCGCCTTGAAGCCAAATCTTACCTTTAAAACGTCTTCCTACTTGTGGCTCACCTACTAAATCTTCAGAATTTATAAATACATTAAGTACTATATCAAGTGTTTTAATTTTCAAATCCCATATCACTTCATCGGTCCATGCGTTTACTTTTTGTGTGCAACTAATTATATCTCCTATTATGTCATACTCATCACATTCTAATGAATCTGCTGGAGATATTGTTGTATGAACTATACTGAATAAATCTTCCTTCTGAGCTCTTACAAGTAAATTGTCGAGGAGTAAATCTAGTTGTTCCATCTTTCTTTGTGCAAGCTCCTTATCTTTCAGTGGGTGATTAATAATATCTTGTTTTATATCGTTGTTATTAAAATTAATATAATTTTCTTTCTTTTCCTCTATATCTATATTATCAGAAAGTAAATCATCACCTAGCTTTCCACTATTACTAGCATCATATGGTGCCTGTTCTAATTCACCATCTGCATTCACAGTAAACTTACCGCTTTCCATAGGAAGTATAATCATTCCTTCTACAGAAAGTCCAGAAAGATAAATATTCCTTACATAATATTCCTTACCTGAATTTAAGAATGAATTATATAGAACAGGATTTGTTAGATAAAATACAAGAGAAAAACCAAGTGGAGCATCATCTACTACTCCAAGATAAGCATCTCTATCTCTATATTTTCTTACTAAACATTCACTGATTCTAAAAGGCGTATGTGACATTGCATAAGGGAAATAGTAATCGCATATTACTTCACCGCTCTTAGGCTGCCTTCCTATAAATGAAACCCCTGCATTTTGAGTAACGCCAATATTATACTGGCCTACAAGTTTTACATCACTCGTCACATTGGCCACTAAATATTTTTCTTCTATATTCTTAGCAAAAAACTCATGAAGCTCTTCGTTATTAGATATTTTACTAAATCCTATTGCTCTTAAATATACATTCATAATTAATTATTTATACCTATGGTAATGCGGCTAACAGGACTTGAACCTGCACGAGGTTAACCTCATTAGCATCTGAAACTAACGCGTCTGCCAATTCCGCCATAACCGCTAGCTCATATTACTTACGTGATGAAATTAATTTTGTTATATAAACTCCTGAAATCACAACTTTACATTCTGTTTTTACTGGAAGTTCTTTAAATACTTTATCATCAACTATTAGTGACATAACTTGTGGTCCTATTTTAACTTTGGCTATAGGAAATTTCTTCCAAGCAAGCCACTTTGGAACTTGATCAACTACTGCTTTTGTAAGACCTGAATCTGCAAGTTTTAACTTTTTCTTATCTATTACTAGAACTGACAGAGTCATCTTGTTAGCATCTAAAACAGCCTGACCTGCACTTGATTTGTCCTGCAGGTAAGTACCCAGCATATATAAATCTATAAGAATTGCGATAATTATAAATAAAACTATGAGTATTATTTTTAAAACTGTGTTTTCACCAACATAATATAGTGAGGCAAATATTGCTACAATTGCTCCTACTATAGGCAAAATACATTTTACTACTATATTCATATCAACTCCTTTACATGCCTTGATATTTTATCATATATGAAAATATTTTCCAAATTATATCTTGGGCTAGCAAGCATATTACTTAGAAAATATTGCATTTATCAAAGATTTTTATCATTATTCTTCATATTGATTATAACATGATACATAAGTCCAATAATTGCTGCAATAAGTATAAGATAAATGCTACTGAAAGAAAATTGGATTATATTTTGTATAAGCAAAAAGATTGCAAATATAGTAAATAAAGATATAGTAAATTTTTTATTAGGTGATGATGCTATTTCAGTCTTTAGAAGTCTTATTGCTATATCAATAAGTAAGATACTTACTGCTATTCTAACCCCAGTGAATGCATATCTAACAATTTTAAACTGGAGAAAATTTTCAAAATAGACTGATATAATACCTATAATTATCATAGAAGGTGCGCACACGCCTATAGTAGAAATAGTGGCACCAATTAATTTCTTATGTTTATATCCCACATAAGTAGAAAGATTAACAGCAATAGGGCCTGGTGTACTTTCTGCAACTGCAACAACATCCATAAATTCTTCTTTATCAAGCCATTTATTTTTTTCAACACAAGTCTCTTGCATAAGAGCAAGCATTCCATATCCACCACCGAAGCTGAACAATCCTATTTTAAAAAATTCTACAAATAATTTAAGGAGCATCTTTCCTACCATCAATAAAATTATCACTTTCTTCATCTTCAAAACTAGGGCAGGCAAGCAGGGCGATGAGAGATAAGACAATTGAAAATACTATATCAGAAATCGCATGTTGGTCTATTAATAAAGTACTTACTATAATTAATATACTGATTATATAACATATGTATTTTACTGGCTTAGTAAGAAATTTATCTTTACAAAAATAAACAATATAGCATACAGAAAGAGTTTCGCTCACATGTAATGATGGGTATACATTTCTTGGCGGATCTATGCTCCTAAGCCACAGTATCATATTGGAAAATATATCACTTTCTGTTATAGGCCTTCTTAAATCAATATAACTTGGATATATAATATAAATGTATAAAGTAAAAAAGCACACAGTAAACATTTGAAAACATAGTGCTTTGAATGATTTAGTATCTCTAAAATAGAAAAAGATAAATGCGGCCGGTATCAGTGGCCACCATAATGCATAAGCAATAATAAAATATTTGTTATATGGCATTATATAATCTATTTCACTAGTAACGAGATTAGGATATTTTGGAACTATGAATTTCTGTATTAAAGCAAAAAGTATTATGAATATGATATAAAATACCATTAACCGAATTTCTTTATGCTCTTTTATATATTTCTTTATAGACATCATCTATTTCTTTTTTTCTTAACTTTGTAAGTAGCACAATTTTCATTGAGCGGACATAGTTCACATTTCTGATTACGAGCTGTGCAATATTCTCTCCCAATTGAAATTATATGTGTGTTCCATATATTCCATGCCGACTTTGGAACTATTCTCATAAGATCTTCTTCTACTTTATCAGGATTTGTATTATTAGTAAGACCTAGTTTTTTAGAAACTCTTTTTACATGTGTATCTACAGCAATGGATGGTATGTCAAATATTGTATTTCTAACTACATTTGCAGTCTTTCTTCCTACTCCAGGAAGTGACATTAAATCTTCTATCTCACAAGGAACTTTAGAGTTATAATCCGATATTAATTTTTTAGAGCAATTTTTTAAACTCCTTGCTTTGTTTTTATAAAATCCACAAGGCTTAATTTCTCTTTCTATATCTTTAAGATCTGCTGTGGCAAATGATTTAAGGGTTTTAAACTTCTTATATAAATCCTTAGTTACTTCATTAACTCTCTTATCAGTACACTGAGCTGAAAGTATCACAGCAAATAAGAACTCGTAGTCCTTTTTACCTTTAAGAAATGTTAATGGTTTTGTTCCGTATTTCTTCTTAAGTATTCGTGTAATATTATTAATGCTCTTCTGATCGTACACTTATATGATCCTCAGCTAATTGTTTTTCATCAACTTCACAAGGAGTATTAACCATAAGACAAGTTGCATCTTTTGTTTTAGGGAAAGCAATACAATCTCTAATTGAATCAGAACCACACATTATCATACACAATCTATCAAGACCATATGCTAAGCCTCCATGTGGAGGTACACCATACTTGAATGCCTCAAGTAAAAATCCAAATCTATTTTCTGCTTCTTCTTTAGTAAAACCAATACAGTCAAACATTTTCGATTGAATTTCAGGTTGGTGAATTCTTATAGATCCACCACCTATCTCATTACCATTTAAAACTATATCGTAGGCTTTAGCTCTTGCTTTTCCGGCATCTCCATTAAATAATAAATCTATATCTTCGTCCATTACCATAGTAAATGGATGGTGCATAGCTACATATCTATTTTCTTCTTCATCCCATTCAAGAAGAGGAAATTCAGTAACCCAGAGGAAGTTGTATTTGCCTTCATCTATTAAATTAAGTTCCTTTCCAAGAAATAGTCTGAGAGTTCCAAGAGTATTCCATACTATATTAATTTTATCTGCCGCAATTAATATGAGATCGCCTTTTTCACCACCTAATTTTTTAATTAAATTATTAATCTCATCTTCTTTAAGGAATTTCGTAAATGAAGATTTAATATTGCCGTCTTCTTCTATAGCAAGATAGCAAAGCCCTCCAGCCCCACATTCCTTGGCCTTTTCTACAAGAGCATCTATTTTCTTACGTGGCATGCCAGCCTGGCCCTTTACATTAATTCCTTTAATCGCACCACTTTTCTTACTTACAGCATCAGTAAATACTTTAAATTCGGTGCTTTTCATCTCTTCTGTAATATCTACAAGTTTCATGTCAAATCTTGTATCAGGCTTATCACTTCCGTAATTATTCATGCAGTCTATCCACTTCATTCTTTGTATTGGAAGTGTGATATCAACATTAAGAACTTCCTTAAACAAGTATTGTAAAAATTTTTCGTTAACATTTATTACATCTTCTATATCGACAAAACTCATCTCTAGGTCTATCTGTGTAAATTCAGGTTGTCTATCTGATCTTAAATCTTCATCTCTATAACATCTTGCTATCTGAAAATATCTATCACATCCTGCAACCATAAGAAGTTGTTTATATAATTGTGGACTTTGAGGTAGTGCATAAAATTTTCCTGGCCAAATGCGGCTTGGAACAAGATAATCTCTTGCACCTTCTGGTGTTGACTTAATAAAAGTTGGAGTTTCTATCTCAAGAAATCCATTTTCTGAAAAAAACTTTCTTGTTGCAACTGCAACTTTTGATCTGAGAAGTAAATTTTTCTGAAGAACAGATCTTCTTAAATCAAGATATCTGTATTTTAATCTAAGTTCTTCTCTTGTATTGGTTTCATCTTCTATCTGGAATGGAAGTACATCACATGTTGAAAGTATACGAATTTCACTTGGAATTATTTCTAGAGAACCTGTTGCAATTTTATCATTGGTCTCACCGCCTCTTTTTTCTAATTTGCCTACTACTGCGAGGACATATTCTTGTTTAATTCCGCTCGCCTTAGCATAAAGGTCCTTATCGGCAGTTTCTTCGTTTAATAAAATCTGAATAATACCAGATCTATCTCTCAAATCTATAAATATAAGTCCACCTTTATTTCTAATCTTCTGAACCCATCCACATACTGTAACCTCATGTCCTATATCGCTTGTTGTAAGCTCACCGCATCTATGAGTCCTATGTAGACCTTTTAAACTTTCACTCATTTTATTACCTCTATGTTATTTATTAAACTTATTATTCGTAAATATCCTTGAAAGATGTGTAGCCAAAATTTGCAAGTTGTTCCTTTTGATATTTCTTATTCTTATTCATTGTTGCAACCAGAACAGTTTTTCCTGTAGAACGAAGTGCATATACTTCTGTAAATACTTGTAACTTTTTCTCTCTGCTTAAATTCTTATCAATTAAGAATGCGATTTTTTCAGATTCTTCTATATCATCATCTAATTCAAAATTATTTTCTAGTATTATTGTAACGATTCTCTCAAATCCTATTGAAACGCCACAAGCAGGAGCATTTTGCCCAGTGAACTTGCCAACTAAATTATCATAACGGCCACCACCACCGATAGAACCTTCAAATCCCTTAGCTCTCATTTCAAATATTGGGCCAGTATAGTATCCCATTCCTCTAACTAAGTTAGGTTCAAATCTTACTGTTGTAGAAGTCTTATCCTCAACTACATTTATAATCTCTTCAAGATTATTAAACACTTCATTTATATCTATTACTTCATCATTATTGATTTCTACTATGTTTCCAAGAGAGTTTATTATAATTGCCTTCATATCTGTAAGATTCTTCTGCGAAATTAATGAAATATATTTTTCTACTTGCTTTGCATCAAAACCTTTTGAAATTAGTTCTTCCTTTACTCCATTTTCTCCTATCTTATCTAGCTTATCTACAATAATACATATATCTTCAAATTTATCATTATCGAAACCGGCATACTTCTGTAATAGCTTAAGTATTCTTCTATCATTAATTACGAAATGAAAATCGAATTGGTCAAAATCTATGCTCTTAAAGAAAGAAGATGTTGCAAGAAGTATTTCAATTTCAGAAAGATTAGACTCATCTCCAAATATATCTATATCACATTGCATAAATTGTCTAAAGCGTCCCTTTTGTGGTCTATCGGCTCTAAACACAGATCCAAATTGCATCGCTCTAAAAGGAGTAGGGAGTCCTTCTTTATTATTAGAATAATATCTACACAATGGAAGTGTTAGATCATATCTAAGACCTTCTTCTGACAATTCACCAAGTGAGGTAAAAACCCTTTCCTTTTCTTCTGGCGAAAGAGTGTTAAGTTTTTCCTCGTTTATGAGATCATCATTTTTCATTGCAGAAAAAACAGATGGTGTATCTTTTATAGTATTGATCGACTTAGCATATGCACTCGTAAGGCTATTGCCTCTCTTCATTACTTTGAAAATTAATTTTTCATTCTCCCATCCTGAGCTAGATGTCAGATTAGATATATGTTCTACTATAGGTGTCTCTATTTCTAAAAATCCAAATTTAGAATATATACTTCTTAACTTTGAAAGTAAATATTGTCTTATTTCCATCTCGCCAGGCAGTATATCCTTCATGCCTGAAACAGGTTGTTTTTTAAGTTGCATAAAATTCTCCCTCTATATCTACAATATTACTATATTATTTATTAATAAGTAAGTTCTGCTTTAAATCCCATAATTTCCTAGATAAATCTACATACATTCTATGTGGATTTACAAGCCTTTTTGTTTCATCCCACAATGCATCAAGCTCAGATTTAAAATATTTCCTTGCATCATCTACAGATTCTGCCTTGTATATACAATTTCCATGATCAAAAATCTTCTGCAGCACTTTCTTCATTTCATAGCTTCCCTTTTTAAGTGTCGTCTGTTTCCATGTTTCTTTAGGATCAAATAATTCTAGATCGTTATTATCTGCAAACTTTTCATCTATATTTTCTTCTGCAAGAGCTATATAATCTGCTACCATCTTTTTAGATTTCTTATCGTATATTCTATATATTTCTTTATTTCCTGGATTAGTAATCTTTTCTACATTCTCGCTAACTTTAATTTTAGGAATGAAATTATCTAAAGTCCTATCTTTAATAGCACATAATTTATATACTCCGCCAAGACTTCCTGCACCATCACCTGTTATAAGTTTTGTTCCTACACCCCATAAATCAATTTTAGCTCCTTGCTGAATCAAGCTTGAAATTATATTTTCATCTAAATCATTTGAAGCGCATATGAGTGCATCTGTAAATCCCTCATTATCAAATCTTTCTCTTATTTTTTTAGAGAGATAAGCGAGGTCTCCCGAATCAAGTCTTATTCCATATTTTTTTGATTTTACTCCAGCTGCCTTCATTTCCTTAAATACGGTGATTGCATTTTCAAGACCACTTCTTAATGTGTCATATGTATCTATTAATAATATACAATTATCAGGATAGTCCTTAGCAAATATTCTAAATGCTTCAAGTTCACTTTTATGACTCATTACAAATGAATGTGCATGAGTCCCCATAGGAGTCATATCAAAATCTTTGGCAGCAAGAACATTAGAAGTTCCTACGCACCCTGCTATGACAGCTGCTCTTGAGCCATAGTATCCAGCATCAACATTTTGTGCTCTGCGAAGTCCAAACTCCATTACAGGTTTTCCTGATGCCGCATATA